>NZ_JBSVVZ010000058.1:0-43783 GCF_054071875.1 Pseudomonas sp. SDO524_S393
CACTGGTGCGATACAGCCGTGTCCATTCGAAGGGCAATACGCCGTCCAGCGCACCATCGGTCAGGGTGAGCAGCTCCTCCCCGGTGACCATCGACACCGGGCAGCCATCCTTAGCGGTCTTGTCCGAAGGCGCCGCCGCGTCACCTGCCGGGTTTTTTCCCACAGCAGGCGCATCGTCCACGTGCTCCTGCCGGACCAGCACCGTGCGCTGCACGGTCTTTTTCCGAACCGCCGGCACCGGGTTGGCAAGCAGCTCGTCCCCGGCTTTCAGCGGGACATCCGGAATCACCTTGATCGGTGTTGCAGCGCTGCCAAGCACCAGGGGCTTGGCCGCTTCGACATGGGCTTCCAGGTGGGGACCCACCAATTGATCCGCCAGCCTCTCCAGCCACTTGCGCGCCCGCCCGGACGTGATCTGGCTCAGCACCTGCGCACCCAGGCGAATCTGCACGCCCATGCCCCGGGTCGCCCAGATCAGGAACAGATTGATCAACACTTCGCCGGTGATCTCGCCCAGCAGTTCGTACATCTGCGGCGGCGGTAGCATGCACATCCAGCCGACCATGGCTGACAGGTAGATGAACAGCAGCGGCTCATCACTGAGCACGAGCAGGCCGTGGGCGATTGCATCGCGGCTCAGCTTCAACAACTGATCGAGTTCGGCCTCGGAGACGTACTTCAGCAACTTTTCGCTGTTGGGCTTGATGTGGGCCAACAGGTCATAGAGTTGCGCGATGTTGTCCCACAAGTTGTACAGCGCCTTGGCTATCCCGCTGGCAAGCGCGGCACCCTGCATCGCACTGCGCGCGTAGGGTGGCGCGTTGGCGAAGTCGTGCCATTGCGCCTTGAAGGTCTTTGTCCATTCCTCTCGAAGCTGGTCTTCAAGCCCTGCGATCACTGTCTGATAAGACGCGTACAGCGCCTTGACGTGATCTTTCGAAACAGTGGGGTAGAAGGTGATTTGGTAGCGCTGGTTACGGTTACAACCTTTGACGTCGAGAATGCCGGTGGGACCGATGGTTTGATGAATTGGTGGACCAATCGGGCTGCCATCGGCTGCAATCGCCTGGACCCTCACCGGCGTATTGCCGATGGGCACGAACTGCGTGCTCTCGAACATGTGCACCAAGGTCATGGAGCCTTGGGCCTCGCACAGGGCGACGACAGGACTGAGTTTTTTCGAGGAGGCAGGCGCGACCAGCGCGACCTCATTTCCTACCTTGAACACCTGCTCGACTTCGAGCGCTGAAAAGCTCCAGAAACGTTCCGCCCACTCATCAAAGGTGTTCAGGCAGCCGCGAAAGTCATGCAGGACAGCGTCGACGTCCGGCCGTTTGGCATCCATGGGTGACAGGACGAACCTGGCAATCACCGGAGTCATGAAGCGGCCCCATGGAGTGGGGCATGGATAGAAAGGTGCATCGGCGGTCCCTCGCGCTGATTGAGCAGGCGAGAGACTTTGGAGAGGTGGGCAGGAAAAAGAAGTCGGCGTTATTCGCCAGTAAGGTTAGGACGTTTCGCCAAAACCTCGGGTAAACCGAGGCTTGGATGTAGGCGCGGGATTACAGGTTGAAAGCTCCTACAGCTTTAGTTGCCCAATCGCCTTGCTCAGTTCACCCGCCAGGGTCGCCAGTTCGTTGCTGGTGGTGGCCGAATCCACGGTTTGCTGCACCGTGTTTTCGGTCACGTCGCGGATGCTCATCACGGCGCGGTTCATCTCTTCGGCGACATGGCTCTGCTGTTCGGCGGCGACGGCGATCTGGGTGTTGCTTTCGCGCATCTGTGCCACGGCGCCGGTGATTTCTGCGAGAGCCGCGCCGGCTTCCTGGGCTTGTTGTACGCAGTCGTCGGCCTTGAACGAGCTTTCCTGCATGAAGTCCACTGCGTCCCGGGTTCCGGCTTGCAGGGCCGAGACCATCTGGGTGATTTCGTCGGTGGAGCTTTGCACCCGCTTGGCGAGGTTGCGCACTTCGTCGGCGACCACGGCGAAACCGCGGCCCATTTCTCCCGCACGTGCGGCTTCGATGGCGGCATTGAGCGCGAGCAGGTTGGTCTGTTCGGCGATGCTGTGGATCACCCCGACCACGCCGTTGATTTTCTGGCTGTCCTCGGCCAGTTTCTGGATCATTTCAGCGGTCTGCTGCACACCACTGGACAGCCCGGCGATGGAGCGTTGTACGCGAGTCACCACGGCCTGGCCGCTGCCGGCGAGGGTGTCGGCGGTTTGGGACAGGTCCCGGGTCGCCCCCGCGTGCTGGGCGATGTGGTAGACCGTGGCCGTCATCTCGTTGATGGCCGTGGCGGCCTGGTCGGTTTCGCTTTGCTGGCCGAACATACCGTGCTGCACGTCGTTCATGCTGCTGGCCAGTCGTGCGGCGCCATCGTCCAGTTGCCGTGCGGTGCGCGCCACGGTACCCACGACTCTCTGGTAACCGGCCTGCATCGCGTTGAACGCGCTGGCCATCTGGCCGACTTCATCCTTGCACGCCAAGGGCACCCGGGCGGACAGGTCGCCGGTCTTCTCCACATGGAGCATCACATCTTTGAGAGTATTGAGCTGGCTGAGCAGGAAGCGGATCAGCAATTGCGAGGCGCCGAGCATCGCCAGCATCAGGATCAGGACCGCCACGGCATAGTTGGCGAAGCGCTCTTCGAACACTTGGCTCAGACTGGGTGCGTAGGCGAGTACGGCGACGTACTCACCGTCGGTGCGGGCGACGACTTCAGCCCCCATCAGCGGGTTTTCGCCGAACAGGGGCAGGTGATTGAGTTCGACCCAGCCAATGGCACTGCCCAGGGCCGACAGATCCTGACCGGCCAGCTGTGGGATTTGGCCGCGCTGGAACGTCAGCCAGTGCTCGTCGCTCGGCAGTGTCTGGCTGGCCGGCCAGGCGCCGAGCAGTTGCCCCTGTGCTTGCGCCGAGGTTCGAGAAGCCTCGCTGCGAGCCTGTTGTTCAAGCTGCACGGCATAGAGCACCAGCAGCAGGGTGGTGATAAAGGCGACCGCGTTGACGGCCCAGAATTTGTACTTCAGCGAGATATTGCTAAGCCAGGCACCCATGGAAGGTCTTCTCTGATAGCGGAAACAGCATTGGCAAGGTGCCATTATTGTGCTGCTATTCAGGAAGCCGGTTTTGACATGGGTCAATGCGCCGCATCAGTCCAATGCAGGCAGGTCGAAAAACGCCCGTGCGCTGGCGGTGCTGTGTTGGGCGAGGTCTTCCACACTTTCGTTGCGGTGCAGGGCGACTTCGCGCAGCACTTCCGGCAGATACGCCGGTTCGTTCCGACCGTTTTTCGGCTTGGGTCGCAAGGTGCGCGGCAGCAGGTAGGGCGCATCACTTTCCAGCATCAGACGGCCCCGGGGAATTTCCCTGACCAGAGGATGCAGGTGTGTCCCACGGCGCTCGTCGCAGATCCAGCCAGTGACGCCGATGTGCAAGTCGAGGTCGAGGTAGCTGAACAGCGCCTGCTGCTCGCCCGTAAAGCAATGCACCACGGCGGCGGTGAGGTGATCGCGGTAGTCCTTGAGGATAGCCAGCAGGCGCTGGTTGGCATCGCGCTCGTGCAGAAACACCGGCAGCTTCAATTCGACGGCCAGCGCCAGATGTTCTTCCAGCACCTTTTCCTGCTGCGGGCGCGGTGAAAAGTCCCGGTTGAAATCCAGTCCGCATTCCCCCACCGCTCGCACGCGGTTTTCGCTGAGCAGGCTGCGTAGACGGCGGGCGCTGTCGCTGTTCCAGTCACTGGCGGAGTGGGGGTGGATACCGGCGGTACTGAACAGGCGTTGACCGCTTTCGTCCAATTGGGTGCACAGTTCCAGGGCCTGTTCGCTGCCGTCGACACTCGTGCCGGTCAGGACCAGCTGTTGTACGCCGGCGGCATAGGCTCGGTCGAGAACAGCCTGGTGCTTCTCGTCGAAACTGGGGTTGGTCAGGTTGACGCCGATATCAATGAGTTGCATGGTGCTATCTCCGCCTGCGGCCGGAAAGCATATCAGAGCTGTAGATTTATAAGAAAAACGAAGAACTACAACGAGTTAAAGCTGTCTTTGAACGTCGCAAGTGACATTGTGGTTGGCCGAACACCTGCCGTTGTGCCACCGTTGCGCGCCTTGCCAGCGCTTAAAGCGCTCTGTTTCTGACCCCCACCGCCTCGTTCTTCGCGAAGGCGCTGGCCAGTATTCTTTCCGGAGAGCGGATGATCCGACCCTCGGCGTTGCTAGTGTTGTGCCTGACGTTGCTGCTGCCCATGGCGGCGGTGGCGCGTCTGGACGGGCCGCTGGAAGTGACCCGGCCCGGCAAGGTCCGCGACCTGGCGGAGATTCGTTCCAGTCGTACCCTGCGTGTGCTGGTGAACCAGAGCCGTAACAGTTCCGGCGAAGTCCAGGGGCAAGCCATTGGTGTGGAATACCATCGCCTGCGCGCCTTCGAGCAGTACCTCAATGGTCACGCCCGTGATGGCCAGGAGATCAACCTCAAGATCATTCCCAAGGCCAAGGACCAGCTGCTGGGGGCACTGGCCCGTGGCGAAGGCGACCTGGTGGCCCCCGGTGAATTGCTGGATGTAAAGGCCGCGCACAAGATCAGCACCAGTGACCCGATTGTCAGCGATGTACCGTTGTGGCTGGTGGGTGTGAAGGGAGAGCGGCGCTTTACCAGGCTGGAGCAATTGTCCGGGCGCACCCTGGCATTGACCACCGGCAGTGCAGCGGCGGACGCCATCAGCCAGGTCAACCAGAAACTGGCGCTGCACAAGCAGCCGCCGGTGAAGGTGGAGTGGGTCGATCCGACCCTGGCTGTGGAGGATGTGCTGGAGATGGTCCAGGCCGGCATTTTTCACCTGACCATCGTCGAAAAGCCCATCGCCGAGCGCTGGTCGAAAATCCTGCCCAAGTTGCGCTTCGATAAACAGGTGGCGATCAGCGAGCCGGGCGACGAGTACTGGTTTGTGCGCCAGGATGCCTCGATGCTGCGCGCCAGCATTGATCGTTTTCTCAAGACCTACCGCACGCCATCCGATCAGGACGTGGCGTTCCAGCGTATCTACCGACGCCTTTACCAAGTGCGTAATCCACTGGCCCGAGCGGACCGCCAGCGCCTGGAGAAGCTGCGCCCAGTGCTGCAGAAGCATGCACGCGAGCAGGGGATCGACTGGTTGAACCTGGCTGCGCTGGCGTTCAAGGAGTCCGCTTTCGATCCGGGCGCGCGCAACAGTGGCGGCCCCACGGGGCTGATGCAGATCACACCGTCGGCAGCACAGCGGGTGGGCGTCAACAATATCGAGAACCTCGACAGTAATGTGCAGGCGGGCGCCCGCTACCTGGCGATGATCCGTCGCAAGTTTTTCGCCAGCCCCAAGCTCAATGAACGCGAGCGCATGGCGTTTGTGCTGGCGGCTTACAACATGGGGCCAGAGCGTGTGCAGGGCATGCGCACCGAGGCCAGGCGGCGGGGGCTGAACCCCAATCAGTGGTTTTTTCAGGTTGAACGCATAGCCATGGAGCAAGTGGGGATGGGCGGCGTCAGCTATGTTAATAGCGTGAACAAATACTTCCTGGCATTCGATCGGGAGCGCGAGTCCCTGGAGCCGGCGGCGCCAAAAATTGCCTCACGTAAATAATCTACTTTATCGATATCTATGTGGCAATTTTTCGGCTTTTATCATTGTTTAAACTGATTAATATAGCGGCCAACCCCACCTTACTTTGAAAAGGATTGTTCCCATGAGCCCATTGATCAACCGCATTCTGTCCACCCACGCCGGTTATGGCCTGACCATTCTGCGCATTTTTGTCGGCATCATCTTTGCGGCCCATGGTTCGCAAAAACTTTTCGGCTGGTATGGCGGCTACGGCCTGGCGGGTACTGCGCAATGGATGGAAAGCATTGGCCTGGCGCCGGGCACCCTGATGGCGGTTCTGTCGGGCGGTACCGAGTTTTTCGCCGGGCTGGCCCTGATCATCGGCTTGCTGGCGCGCCCGGCGGCATTGGGGCTGACCATTCTGTCGCTGGTGGCGATCTTTTCGGTGCATATCCATAACGGCCTGTTCATGGCCAACAACGGTTATGAGTTTGCACTGGCTTTGCTGGGTGGCGCTTTGGCGGTGCTGCTGGAGGGCGCGGGCAAATGGTCGGCTGACCGCGCCATCGCCAATTGATGATCCGATAGCGTCCTGATAAGGCCCGCCCTGTGCGGGCCTTTTGCTGTCCGGGATTCTTGACATCGCACCACGGGCTTCTCTAGGATGCCGCTTATGCGCCGATTTAAACAGCTAATTGCGGGGCGCCAGGGGTGATCGTTATCGGTCCCGACAGAAGCCTGATCCAGGCTTCGAAATTCCGCTAAAGCGCTGGTTCGGTGTTGCCTCTCACCTGCCCGCAGACTTTTGAGGCAGAGACACGACACGATGAATGCACTACGCCCCCTCATACGCCTGGCCCCGATCACTGCGGACTTGACTCAACGTAATCCTAAAATTCTCCTGGGTGGCAAGCACCAGCCGACGCTATTGCGTTATCTGGATGGCTGGCCGCGTCGCACCGGGCGGCCTTCGGCTTTTCTGATTCAGTTTGTCGAAGATGGCGACTCCCTGGCCCGCTTTGCCAATAACAGCTTTGATCTGGCGGTGATCCAGGCGCCCAGCGCCAGTGATGCAGGCGAAGTGATCGGTCATCTGACGCGCATTGCCCGTCAGGGTCTGATTGCCCGCCGTTGAGCGCTCACTGAGACACCGCGGCGGGTAGTGGCCAGTGGCGGCGACGGCGCAGTGACAGCCCCATTGCAATCAGGCATAGCAGCAGGGGTATCGGAACGATCAAGAGTGACTTGATGATGAGCTTAAGACGATCGACCGATGCATACGCCTGGCTTTTCAACATGTGCAACTCCATGGGCAATCGCAGGCGTTCCTTATTGAGCGCTTGCAACAGCATGTTCGTTTCGACCGCTTGGGCACCGACCATCTGAGCGGGCGAGTTCAGTAATTGCCACTCCTGTTCCGTGCGCTCCAGACGCTGCTCCAGTTCAACTGCGTTTTGCCGATAAGAGCGCGCTGCGGCTTCGCGCAGGTCTGCCAATACCTGCAGGGGCAGACCTCCCATGGCGCGAGGGCGAATGCTCGCAAGGGGCTCGGGCGCCGCGAGGTTATCCAGGACATTCAAGACAAATAACCCGTTGTCAGGCGTAGTGTTGGCGAGCATGTCTGGGACAGCGACCACCACGACCTGGATCTGTGATGCTTTCTGCAAGCCTGGTGGCTGGCCTTCAATGCCGTCGGGAAATGCTGAATAACCTGGCCCTTCGATGCGTGCTGCAATGACATGGTGCTGCCCTTCAGCACTCGCTTCTTCGATCAATGTATTGAAGGTGTCCGGGGAGGCAAACCGCTTGGCGTCCATCAATGCCGCGTGTGCAGAGCTTTGCAGCAGCGGCGTGAAACGGGTCCTGCCGTTCTTGAGGGGGGTCAGTGCTGCGCTTTTGGACACGACCACCGAAGCCAATTTCCAACTGCTGATATCGTGCGCGTTCATCGCCTGGCGTGGCAGGGTCAATCTGGCCGGATGACGCACCGTGGGCATCCCGGCGGTCAGTGTGATCGGTGTTGCGTAGAAGCTGTCGGCCAGTAACTTGTCAGTCGACACCTCCAGCCCCCAGCTCGCAAGCATTCCGTCCAGCCGCGAGGGGGAGGAGGCCTTTCCTTCTTTCGGCCCGATAAACATCAGCAGTTTTCCGCCCTCCAGAACAAATTGATCGATAGCGTACAGTGCACGATCAGGCAGTTTGTGTGGGTGCATCACCATCAGCGTCTGGACGGTTTGGGGCAGACGCTCGACGTTGGGCGTTACAGTGACCAGATTGAACTGCTGCGCCAGCCGTTGTTCGGTGGCAGTCTTGATGGGCAGTCCCGACAGCAGACCGACGGTGGCACGCTCGGGCTTCGTCAGCTTGTGGAGCAAATGGCTGATTTCATATTCGAGAAGAGGGGCACGATCACGATCGAATGAGGCGATACGTTGTGGACCTTGACCGGCGCGCGTACCGATCAGGCCGAATACGCCCTGTTTGACATCAAGCCCGAATAGCTCCGCTTTGTACGATTCTTCGGAGAAGGGGGCAGGATTGATAACGTGCAGGTTGATCAGGCCCTGGGCCGCCTTTTCGTACTCTCTGAGCAGATCTTCGACCTGTTGACTGTAACGTCTCAATACGCGGTGGGTGTTCGGGTCGGTGTGCGAGTTGAAATAGTACAGTTCTATCGGGCTTTCCAGGGTTGTCAGCGACCTCTGCACCGCAGCGGACAAGGTATGCACTTTGAGGTGCGAAATATCCCATTGGGCATTGGGCAGCCGGTTTATCCAGACCAGATTGAACGCGAGGAAAACCAGCAGGATGACTACCAGTGTCATGCCTGTGCGCAGCACGGGTCGCATAAAGGACATTCCTCTCAGCTGCGCTTGGCGTTGAGTGCAACGGTCGTCGCAACGAGAAAAGCCAGGATCATACTGATGAAGTAAAGGCCGTCATGAAGTGTCAGCTTCCCGCTGTCGATTGCCTCGAAGTGCAACACCGGGCTGAGTGCAATCAGGCTGTCAATCACCCAGATAGGGGCTTGGTGCTCCAGTGCATCTGACACGTAATAAAGAGCGCTCGCGATAAAAAGCAAACTCAGTGTTACGGTAAAGATAATCACGCGTTGGTGTGTGAATGTGTAAATAAAACAGCCGATCGATAAATAACTGCCGGCCAATAACCAGCTGGCCAGGTATTGCGAGGCAATCACTGCATTGTCTGCAGTGCCCAAATAATTGACGGCGATGACAATAGGAAAAGTGAGGGCCAGGGTAAACGCACAGACTGTCCAGGCCGCCAGGAATTTTCCGACAACCAACTCGGACGATGCGATGGGTAATGTGTGTATGACGTTAAAAAAACCGGCATTGCGTTCATCCGACCATAGTTGGGCTGACAGCACGGGAATCAATAGCAGATACAGCCAGGGATGCCATTGAAAGAAAGCATCCAAGTCACTGTTGTCATGCTCCATCCATTGGCTCATTTGCACGCCCAGTGCGGCGGACAGTCCCAGGAACGCGGCAACGGTCAGGTAAATACTCGGTGCGCTGATATAACTGACAAGTTGGCGGGTGAAAACCACCGGCATCCGTTTCAAAGGGTGTTCTCCTGGCTCAGATGACGAACGACGTCGTTGATACGACCGGGTTCCAGCGCCATGGAGGTGATGTTCCAGCCACGACTGGCTATCAATGCATTGACTGCGGGGTAAATGGTCTGTCCCGGCATGGCGAGCACGGTCACGGTTCCCGGGGAATGCAGGTCTTCTTCGATACCCGCAACGCCGGGTAGCACTGCCAGCGCTAGCAGATCCAAAGGGGGCTGGGCTGTCAGGGTCACTGCCTGGAAATGCCGAGAACGGCTTTTCAGCTCTTGGGGCGAGCTGTCTGCCGCCAGCTGCCCATCGGCAATCACCAGTGCTCGTGTGCACAGGCTGGACAGCTCTTCGCATTGACGGCAGGCAATGACGAGGGTCATTTCCTCTGCCAAGGACTGGATGAGTGTCTTGAGCGCGCTCGCCTGGTCGGGGCTCAAGCCTTCGCCAGGTTCGTCCAGTAACAACAGGCCGGGGCCATGCAGGACGGCCCCGGCAATGGCGAGTTGCCGTTTTAGGCCTGGTGGCAACGTGTCGATGGGGTGGTCGAGCAGGGGCAGCAGCTCAAGCAGAGTGGCTGCTCGGTCGACTTTCTGGCGTTTTTCTATCCCGGTGTATCCGTGAGCGCCCGCGACGAAGTTCAGAAAACCTTTGACCGACAGAGTGTGGTGATTGAGCCCGCCTGCAAGCTGATAACCCACTACGGATTTGACTTGATGGGATTGGGTCAGAGTGTTGAACCCTTGAACCATGACGTACCCGCTTGAGGGTTTGATCAAGCCGGCTATCAAGTTCAGCAATGTGGATTTGCCTGCGCCTTGCCGTCCAAAAATTCCTACACATTCCTTTCGCTGTACAGTGAGAGAAAAGTTACAGATAACACTTTTTTTACCCTGGTACTTTGTCAGGTTAGTTATTTCGATCATCTGTTTACCGAAGATTTATGCAAGGCCGGCATGTGTATTCAGGCGGGTGCAAGGGTAGATTTTTAAAAAGGGTACGTTCTATTGCAGAACTTGAATATGCAGGCTTCCGTTAATAAGGAAATTCTTACGTGAGCGTCGGGCGCGCGCTGAAACAATTGGTGTGCTTAGAGTGTTATCAACGGTTGGGTGTTTATCCGACGTTTATGTAAGGTTGCTGTTTTTGGAGTGAGGCCTGATTACGATGATGCTTCTACGTACTTTAGTACTTGAACGCGGGGGGGATAATGCGCCGGTCAACGGTGCGCTGCTCTGTGGGTTTGCTGTTGCCCAGGCAGCCTCCAATTTTCTTGTCTATAGCCTTGATGAAGAGACTGAGCCCGGTAGTTCCAGGGTTTACATCGCGACATTGCGAAAGAAACTTGAACGCTACTTTCTGGGAGGCATTGAATCCAAAGACGACCTGCACGTGGCCATGCAGGCCTTCAAACAGATTCTGATGGTGGCGTCCGCCTCGGGCACCCGGACCCTGAGCCCCGGGGAGCCAGAGGTGCCCTTTCATTTCATTGACCTGAAGGGCTGCAAGCTGCCGCCGGCCAGACCCGAGGATCATCATTCGGTGATCATCAAGAAAGCTTTGGTCATGAAGGTCATTACGCTGGGGATGTCAGCACCCGCGTTGCCTGCGATCGAGAGCGCTTCGCTGATCGTGCCGTCCATTCGTTTTTCCTCCCAAATGGTTGCGCCACCCAGGATTGTGAGTTCATCCGAGCCCACGCTGCCGCCTGAGCCTCAACGCGCCGTTGAACGTGAACACCGGTCTACGGTTGCTCTGCCGTTAGCTGCCGAGGCGGGTTCGGTCGTTGCCTCGCCTGAGCCTGCAATCAATGCTCCTCCGGAGTCGACGCCTTTGTTCGAAGTGGACAACACGCTGGCGAGTCTTGCCCGGGTTGCCCATGACCTGACCCAGCAACAGCTGGCTGTCACTACGCAGGAAACCAGGCTGGAACAATGGCAGGCGCGATTGCAACAGGAGCAACGGCAGATGGATGAGAAGGCGCAAGCGCTTGAGCTGCGACGGGCACAGTTGCAAGAGCAGGTGCGGGACGTCAGCCGCAAGGAGGAACAGCTGGCATCGGCCATGACGCATCTGTCAGGGCTGCGCCAAAGCCTGCGGGGCGTTCTGCCTGAACTGGATCAGGCCCTGGACGGTTAGCCTGAGCAGGTTCACAGGTTCTGGCTACTTTCTGCGGTTCCTTTATCATCGATGTCGTTTGTCGACGCCAGAGCATGAGGTTATGGCGTTTGGGCATCAATGAACCGTGTTTGGGGATGCAAGCGTTTGAGTACCAAGCTGATTACCAAAGAAGGTCATGAGGCGCTGAAGAAAGAGCTGGATTACCTGTGGCGGGAAAAGCGCCCGGACACCACGCGCAAAGTGACGTGGGCGGCTTCCCTGGGGGATCGCAGCGAAAATGCCGATTACCAGTACAACAAGAAACTGCTGCGCGAGATTGATCGTCGCGTGCGCTACCTGCGCAAACGCCTCGAAGACATGCGCGTGGTGGAGTACATGCCCGAGCAGGAAGGCAAGGTGTTTTTCGGCGCCTGGGTGGAGATCGAAAACGAGCAGGGTGATACCAAGCGCTTTCGTATTGTCGGTTATGACGAGATTTATGAGCGGATGGATTACATCTCCATCGATTCGCCAATGGCGCGAGCCCTGCTGCGCAAAGAGGTGGATGATGAAGCCATCGTGCAGACCCCGGGCGGCGAAGTGTGCTGGTGGATCACCGCGATTGAATACGTGAAGTAAGGGATGATGGCCCGCCCTCTGTGAAGAGCGCGGGCCATCGGCATCTCAACCTTCGCGCAGTACGGTCAGCGGGCTGGCGTTCAAGGCTCGGCGAGTACCAAATACCCCCGCACCGCCGATCAGCACCGCGCCGATCACTGGCAACAGCAATAGCCACGGATGAGGGTGCCAGGCCAGGTCGAAGGCGTAGCGGTACAGGACCCAGGTCACCAGTTCCGTTCCCAATGCGGCGAGCAGGCCGCTGACCGCACCGAGCAAACCGAACTCGATGCGCCGGGCCTTGACCAGCAGCTTGCGCTCGGCCCCCAGTGCTCGCAGCAGCGCACCCTGGCGGATTCGCTCATCAAGGGTGGCTTGCAGCCCGGAGAACAACACCGCCATCCCTGCCGCCAGGACGAACAGCAGCACGTACTCCACCGCCAGCGTCACTTGGGCCAGGATACTGCGCAATTGTTCGAGCAACGCTTCGACCTGCAGGATGGTCACTGCCGGGAAGGCCCGGGAGAGGTCGACGATCTGCTGGTCGTGGCCGGGCGCCAGGTAGAAGCTCGTCAGGTAGGTGGCCGGCAGGTCCTTCAAGGTGCCGGGCTGGAAGATCATGAAGAAGTTGGGCTGGAAGTTATCCCAGTTGATCGTGCGCAGGCTGGTGACACGGGCTTCGCGGTTCTCCCCGCCTACAGTGAACACCAGATGGTCGTTCAGCTTGAGCTTGAGGCTTTCGGCAACCTTGGCTTCCACCGACACACCGGGGACGTCATCCGCAGGTTGCTGCGACCACCACGCACCGGCGACCAGGGCATTGCCCGGCGGCAGGTCGGCAGCCCAGGTCAAACTCAGGTCGCGCTGTACGGCGCGATCTCCACTGGAGTCCTTGCTCACAATTTCCTGCACCGGTTCGCCGTTGATGCTGATCAGCCGGCCCGGTACCACCGGGTACAGGGGCGCGGATTGCGCTTGCACTTCCAGCAGCCGTGCGCCGAAGGCGTCCTTGTCGGCAGGCAGGATGTTCAGCGCGAAATAGTTAGGCGCGTCCTTGGGCAACTGGTTTTGCCAGGTGTCGAGCAGTTCACCGCGAAGCAGGGCGATCAAACCCATCGACAGCAGGATCAGGCCGAATGCCAGGGATTGGCCCGCTGCCGCCAGCGGGTGGCGCAGCAGTTGGCCCAGGCCCAGCCGCCAGGGCAGCGAGGCCCGTGCCAGCAGCCGTCGCAGGCTTTGCAGCAACAACAACAGCAAGCCACCGAGGATCAACGCAGCAAGCACACCGCCGCCGAGCAGGGCGAAAGTCAGCACCAGGTCGAGACTCAGGCGCCACATGATCAGGCCCAGGGCGAACAACGCCGCGCCGTAGACCATCCAGGTGCTGGACGGAATGGGCAGCAAGTCTCGCCGCAGCACCCGCAGGGGAGGGACCCGACCCAGTGCGGCCAAGGGCGGCAAGGCAAAGCCGGCGAGGGCGACCAGCCCGGTGCCGATCCCGGCTATGGCCGGAAGCAGGCCGCCGGGCGGTACATCGGCCGGCAACAGATCGTGCAGAAAATAGAACAGACCGAATTGCGCCAGCCAACCGAGCAGGGCCCCGGTCAGGCTGGCCAGCAGGCCCAGTACACTCAGTTGCAGACTGAACAGCAGCATCGCTTCTCGGCGCGACAAGCCCAGGCAGCGTAACAACGCACTGGCGTCGAAACGCCGCGTGGCGAAACGGTTCGCCGACAGCGCGACAGCAACACCGGCCAGCAGCACCGCAACCAGGCTGGCCATGTTCAGGTAACGCTCGGCCTTGCCCAGGGCACCGCCGATCTGCTGGTTGCCGTCACGCGAATCTTGCAGGCGCTGGTTGGCGGCGAGCCCGGGTTTGACCAGGTCGCGATAGGTCTGCAGTGCCGTGCTGCCCTGTGGCGCGCGCCACAGTTCCCGGTAACTGACGCGGCTGCCGGGCTGGACCACGCCGGTGGCATCCAGGTCCGCGAGGTTGATCATCACCCTGGGCGTAAGGCTATAGAAGTTGCCGGCACGGTCGGGCTCGTAGGTCAGGACGCGGGCCAGGCGCAGGGTCTTCATGCCCACATCGATGCTGTCGCCGACTTTGAGGTCCAGCGCCGTCAGCAAGCGTGCCTCTACCCAGGCTTCACCGGGTTTCGGGCCTCCGCCTGGGGTTTCCTCGCCAAATGGTGCTGCGGCGCTCTTCAATTCGCCGCGCAACGGGTATTGCTCGTTGACCGCCTTGATACTGGAAAGCTGGATCCCGTTATCGGTGGCGATGACGCTGGAAAACTCCACGATACGCGCGTGATCCAGGCTCAGTTCGAGCCCGGATTTGATCTGCTCGGGACGGGCCGGCGAGCTGCCTTCGAGTACCAGGTCGGCGCCGAGAAATTCGGTGGCGCGCAGCAGCATGGCGCCGTTGAGGCGCGCACCGAAATAACCGATGGCGGTGCTGGCGGCCACCGCCACCAGCAGGGCAAAGAACAACACGCGCAATTCGCCGGCGCGGGCATCGCGCAGTAATTGGCGCATGGCAAGGCTGAACAGGCGCAACAGCGGCAGGCGTGCCATCAAGGCTCCAGGGGCGCGACCATCAGGCCGGCTTCAAGGCGGATCAGGCGTCGGCAGCGATGGGCCAGGCGCTCGTCGTGGGTAACCAGCACCAGGGTGGTGCCGCTCTCTTTATTGAGCTCGAACAGCAAGTCGCTGATGCGTTCGCCAGTGTGGCTGTCGAGATTGCCGGTGGGTTCGTCGGCAAACAGCACGTCAGGCTCGGCGGCAAACGCTCGGGCAATCGCCACCCGCTGTTGTTCGCCACCGGACAGCTGGCGGGGAGAGTGGGTCAGGCGCTGGCCCAGGCCGACGCGTTCCAGCAGGTGCCTGGCCCGTTCGCGCGCATCTTTACGACCGTCCAGTTCCAGGGGAAGCATGACGTTCTCCAAGGCGTTGAGGCTGTCGAGCAACTGGAAGGACTGGAAGACGAAGCCCACATGCTCGGCGCGGATACGCGCGCGCTGGTCTTCGTCGAGGCTGCTCAGGGCTTGTCCGGCGAGGGTGACCTCGCCGCTGCTGGGCAGGTCGAGGCCGGCCAGCAGGCCCAGGAGGGTGGATTTGCCGGAGCCGGAACTGCCGACGATAGCCAGGCTATCGCCCTTGTTCAGTTCCAGGCTCAGTTCGTGCAGGATAGTCAGTTCACCTTCCGCGCTGGGAACCACTTTGCTAAGGTTCCGCGCGGTGAGAATGCGTGCGCCCATGGAGAATCCGATGCGAATGTGGTTTTTGAGTGCTGGTCTGGCCCTGATGTGCATGGCCCAGAACGCAGCGGCGGGTACAGTCCTGATCGTTGGCGATAGTATCAGTGCCGGTTTCGGCCTGGATACCAGCAAAGGGTGGGTCGCACTGCTGGAACAACGGCTTAAGCAGGAGGGTTTCGACGACAAGGTGGTCAATGCCTCCATCAGCGGCGACACCAGTGCCGGAGGCCTGGCGCGGCTGCCGGCGGCGCTTGCAGAGCATAAGCCGGACGTGGTGGTCATCGAGCTTGGAGGTAATGATGGCTTGCGCGGGCAGCCGCCAGCGCAATTGCAACAAAATCTTGCGTCGATGATCGACCAGTCCAGGGCGGGGGGCGCCAAGGTGCTGCTGCTGGGCATGCAGTTGCCACCCAACTACGGCCCGCGATACACCACGGCGTTTGCCGAAGTCTATGGCGTGCTGGCCAAGGAGAAAAACATTCCCCTGGTGCCGTTTTTCCTCGAGGGCGTAGGCGGCCATCCGGAGTTGATGCAGGCGGATCAATTGCACCCGGCGGTCAGTGCCCAGGGCAAGTTGCTGGAAAATGTCTGGCCGACGCTAAAACCGTTGCTGTGACGCTTTTCTAGGCGCGGCCTTTCGGCTAATGTGGCGCCCCCCTGATTCGGAGCCCCAGATGTCGCGCCCTGCCTGGTCCCTGTTTGCCTACCAACTGATCGAGCCTGACGAGCAGCTGGATCTGTTCGCCTGCCAGGAAGTCCGAGTGCATCTGGTGACGCGTCAACTGGAGTTGGGTGGCTCGATCGACCGTACGCTGTGCGGGACGCTGCTGCCCGCTCAACCGCGCTGGTCGTCGGTGGACCGTTCTATCTTCCAGGATCAGCGATTGTGCCCCCTGTGCCGGGCGATCCTCGAGTCACAGAAGCGCGGCACACCGCCGATCTGGCCGGAATTGCGCTTCGAGCTGTAGGGTTTGTCGCTTAAAGCTTGAAGCTTGCGACCCGCATCACGTATACAATCGATTTTTTCCTACCCGTCGTTTCTGCGAAGGATTTTCCGGATGTTGTCGCGCCTCTCCGTCGTCACCTGCTGCCTGTCTCTTGCCGCGCTTTGCGCAGCCGGTTCCGCAGCCGCCTTGCAGTTGCCCTTGCCACCGCCCGGTGAAGACATCGTGGGCCAGGTCCAGGTGATCAAGGCCAAGTACGAAGACACCTTTGCCGACCTGGGCACCACCTATGACCTGGGTTATTCGGAAATGGTCGCGGCCAACCCGGGCGTCGATGCCTGGTTGCCGGGTGCGGGCACCGAGATCGTGCTGCCGACGCGCTTCATTCTGCCGCCGGGGCCGAGGGAAGGCATCGTGATCAATCTGGCCGAATACCGGCTCTACTATTTCCCCAAAGGCCAGAACGTGGTCTACACCTTCCCGCTCGGGATCGGGCGTGAGGGTTGGGGGTCGCCGATCGCCCATACCAGCATCATCGCCAAGACGCCCAACCCGACCTGGACGCCGCCGGCGTCGATCAAGGCCGAGCATGCTGCCAATGGCGATCCGCTGCCCAACGTGGTGCCGGCCGGGCCGGACAATCCCCTGGGGCCGTTCAAGTTCACCCTTGGGACGCCGGGCTATCTGATCCACGGCTCCAACATGAAATTTGGTATCGGCACGCGTACAAGCCACGGCTGTTTCCGCATGTTCAACAACAACGTGCTGGAAATGTCGAGCATGGTGCCGGTCGGAACGTCGGTGCGCATCATCAACGATGCCTACAAGTTCGGTAGCAGCGGCGGCAAGGTTTACCTCGAAGCGCATACGCCCTTGAATGACGATGGCACACCTTCGGTGGTGGACAAGCACACAGCGGTCATCAACGCCTTGCTCAAGCGCGAAGACTTGGCCAATAACCTGCGGGTGAACTGGGATCAGGTGCGTGATGTGGTAGCGGCGGAAGATGGTCTGCCCACCGAAATCGGCGTACCGGGCGGTGCGCCGGTGGCGTCCAGTACACCGGTCGATCTGCAGCAGTAAGTCTGCTTGATCGCTGGCCCGCCATGGCGTTGTGCTGTGGCGGGCTTTTTATTGCCCGGGATTCGGAGCCCGAGCGCAGGCAATAAAAAAGCCGACCCATAAATGGATCGGCTTGATAACAATCCCGAGGGATTATTACTTGCGGCTAGCTTTTTCAAGCATGCGCAGAGCGCGCTCGTTAGCTTCGTCAGCAGTCTGTTGTGCTTTTTGAGCAGCAGCCAGTGCTTCATCAGCTTTACGGTAGGCTTCGTCTGCACGGGCCTGGGAGCGAGCTGCTGCGTCTTCAGTTGCAGTCAGACGAGCTTCGGTTTCTTTGGAGACGCTGCTGCAACCGGTAGCCAGAACTGCGGCCAGAGCCAGAGCAGAGAATTTCAGAACGTTGTTCATCGTGTTCCCCTTCAAGGACTTTCTATTAAATGACTACTTGCTCAGCGTGAGCTAATAGCCGGCGTACATACTACCCATTACTTGTAGTAAGTAAACTGACGTAGCGCAAGAAGCAAAAAAAATTCTTGCGCCGAATCTATTTTGGCTAACCTTTTGGAAATTTGTATAAAAAGCATCCAGTTTTTTGCATGTCCGTACACATTGGATCCAGGCTGAAAGGGCCGGCCCGTATGTGTTAAGCCTTGTAAATAGATGAAATTTTATATATCCAGAGGAACACTTTCGTGCAGTGTGCCTTTGCGTCGTCGGGCATCTTTCACCCATGTAGAGTGACTTTAAGAGCGTCTGTTCGTCTCAAGGTTCAACTGCCGGCAATGTTCAGGCTTTCGATCGCGGGGTGATCGGGGCTCTTTCTATGTCCGCCAGCGGCAGGGGATGACGAGTGCGCCTTGAGCAATTGCAGGATTGGTGCCTACTATTCCCTACGTGCTGGTGGTGAGCGCCAAGGGTTTTCTCGTTGTCGGACTGGCACGGGGTGGCGTAGATGTTCCTTCGCCGGAAAAACATCGGTAAGGTAGGGGTCAGAAACCAAGACCCGCGAGGAGTAGTGATGAGCGAGGCGTTGTCCATCCACCATGACCAGGCTGGTCATCAGTTCGAGACCAATGTGGACGGTCATCGTGCCTATCTGACCTATATGGATCTCGGAAAGCAGACCCTGGATATCTATCGCACCTTCGTACCCAATGCCCTGCGAGGCCGTGGCATCGCTGCTGCGTTGACCGAGGAAGCCTTGAAGTTCGCAGAAGAGGCGGGTTACACGGTGATCCCGTCCTGCTCCTACGTGGAGCGCTACATGGAGCGTCACCAGCGCCATGCTGCGAAGCTGTAAAGGTTAAATCGCACACACAAAAACGCCGGGCTCAGCCCGGCGTTTTTGTGTGTGCGGCCTGGGTTCAGCTGCGTTTGCGTTTCGGCAAAACATCCTTGAGCTTGGCGTGCATGCTGCGCAGGGTGTTCTCGGTTGCGGACCAGTCGATGCAGGCATCGGTGATCGACACGCCGTATTGCAAGTCGGCCAGGTCTTTTGGAATGGCCTGGCAACCCCAGTTCAGGTGGCTCTCGACCATCAGGCCGATGATCGACTGGTTGCCTTCAAGGATCTGGTTGGCGACGTTTTCCATCACCAGCGGTTGCAGGGCCGGGTCCTTGTTGGAGTTGGCGTGACTGCAGTCGACCATGATGTTTGGCTTGATCTTGGCCTTGTCCAGCGCCTGCTCGCAGAGGGCCACGCTGACCGAATCATAGTTGGGCTTGCCGTTGCCGCCGCGCAGCACCACGTGACCGTAGGCGTTGCCTTTGGTGGTGACGATGGAAACGCCGCCTTCCGGATTGATACCCAGGAAGCGGTGAGGGCTGGAGACCGATTGCAGGGCGTTGATCGCCACGGTCAGGCCGCCGTCGGTGCCGTTCTTGAAGCCCACGGCCGAAGACAGGCCGGACGCCATTTCGCGGTGGGTCTGGGATTCGGTGGTGCGCGCGCCGATGGCCGACCAACTGATCAGGTCCTGCAGATACTGCGGGGAGATCGGGTCGAGGGCTTCGGTGGCGGTGGGCAGGCCCATTTCGGCAAGGTCCAGCAACAACTGACGACCGATGTGCAAGCCATCCTGGATCTTGAACGAGTCGTCCAGGTACGGGTCGTTGATCAAGCCTTTCCAGCCGACGGTGGTGCGAGGTTTCTCGAAGTAGACGCGCATCACCAGGTACAGGGTGTCGGACACTTCCGCCGCCAGCACCTTGAGGCGCTCGGCGTATTCGTGGGCAGCCTTGAGGTCGTGGATCGAGCAGGGCCCGATTACGACAAAGAGGCGGTGGTCGACACCGTCGAGAATATTGCGGATGACTTCGCGGCCCTTGGTGACGGTCTGCAGGGCAGTGTCGCTCAGGGGGATATCGCGCTTGAGCTGATCGGGCGTGATCAGGGTCTCGTTGGATTCGACGTTAAGGTCATTGATCGGTAAATCAGCCATCGTGTTACTCGTCAGGGTCACGGGTGCCGGCCGCCAGCCATCCCCGTGCGGCGGAGCACAGCATGATTTGAATGCAGGGGGGAGGAACCTTAGCGCGTATCACGGGCCCGCGACAATGGGCAAAGCCCTTTAATCCAGCGCCGGCGCCACAAAGGCTTCATGGGAGAACTCGTTGGCATGGCGTGCTACCCACTCGCGGGCCAGGGCGTCAAGTTGCTGGGGGGTGGGCTCGGCGTCTTCGTGCTGGCGGCAGTAACGCTCTATCCTGCATGCTTGCTCCCCCATGCGAGCACCGAACAGGGCATGTTCCTCGGTAAACAAGATGCCGATGCGATAACCGTTTTCTACCTTGCGGCACCACGCTACATAGCCCGGATAGCGGGCGCTGGCACCCAGGGAAGGGATGTGCAGGTCGATGGCCGTGCCCTGGCGCCAGGCGCGCGGGCAATTGCAGGCAATGCCGCCCAGGCCGATAGTGAGCAGGCGTTGGCGGGGGATGGCGGGAGAGGGACGTTGGATTAACTCGACAGCGACATCATCAGGGTGAGGTAAAAAACGACCCATGTACACGGACTCCGAGCACCGTCCAGTTGACGGCGGTGGCAGCAGTATAGTGAAGGAACTGGAATTGACCGATCTGGATATTGACCAGCAATTGCTGGGATTGCCAGGTATTTCGCTGGTGATATTCACCAGCGTCGGGTGTTCCAGCTGTCGTTGGGCGCGCCAGCAGGTGCCCGGCTGGCAGTTGCCGGTGAGCCGCGTGTGCTGGGTGGATGCCGGGCACAACGGCGGTGCGGTCGAACGCTACCAGATCTTTCATTTGCCGGCGCTGTTCGTGGTGTGCGAGGGTCAATTTCTCGGACAATTACAGACACGCCTTACACCGTCTGATCTCGCTGACGCCATCCAACAAGCGCTTGCCCGCACCCCAGAGGATCTGCCATGACTGCACAATCACCCCGCATCGGTATCATCGGCACAGGCGCCATCGGTGGTTTCTACGGCGTGATGCTGGCACGCGCCGGCTTCGATGTGCACTTCCTGTTGCGCAGTGAATACGCGGCCGTCCGCGAGCTCGGTTTGCAGCTCAATAGTACGTTGCATGGCCGTTTGCACCTGCATCCGGTACAGGCCTATGCCCGTGCCGCCGATATGCCGCCCTGTGACTGGCTGCTCGTGGGCACCAAGTCCACGGGAAACGTCGAGCTGGCGCCAACCCTCGCCCAGGTGGCCGCGCCGGATGCCAAGGTGGTGTTGTTGCAAAATGGCCTGGATGTGGAAGACAGCCTGCGCGAACACTTGCCGCCGTCGCTGCATCTGCTGGGAGGGTTGTGCTACATCGGTGTGCACCGTTCAGCGCCCGGTGTGGTCGAGCATCAGGCGCTGGGTCGGGTCAACCTGGGTTATCACAGTGGTAGCGCGGCGGGCGACGAGGCGCTTCAGCAGGCGATTGTCGACGCCGGCGCGGCGTTGTTCCACAAAGCGGGTATCGAGTCTCAAGGTATGGCCAATGTACATCTGGCCCGCTGGCATAAACTGGTGTGGAACGTGCCCTACAACGGACTTTCCGTACTGTTGGGGACTGGCACTGCCGCGATGATGGCCGACGAGTCCAGTCGTGAACTGATCCAGGCATTGATGGCTGAGGTGGTACAGGGCGCTCACGCGTGCGGCCATGAGATTCCTGCGAGTTACGCCGAGCAGATGTTCACCATGACTGAAAGCATGGATGACTATCTGCCCAGCATGTATCACGACCACGTGCATAAACGTCCGCTGGAGCTGGCGGCGATCTACGCGCGCCCCCTGGCGGCTGCCAGGGCCGCGGGTTGCGAGCTGCCACGCATGCAGGCGCTGTATCAAGCCTTGAGTTTTATTGACCGGCATAACCGCTGAGTCCGGGGGGGCAAATCATGGCAAAGGGATTGGGCGACAAACTGGTGCTGGCGATTTCGTCGCGGGCGCTGTTCGACCTGAGTGAAAGCCACAAGGTCTACCTGGCTCAAGGGGTGGAGGCCTACCGCAAGTACCAGATCGACCATGAGGAAGAAACCCTCGAGCCCGGCGACGCCTTCCCCTTGGTGAAGAAACTGCTGAGTCTCAACGCCAGCCTTGGGCGCGCCCGGGTCGAGGTGGTGCTGGTGTCGCGCAACAGCGCCGACACGGGGCTGCGCGTGTTCAATTCGATCCAGCATTACGGCCTGGATATTTCCCGTGCCGCTTTTGTGGGTGGGCGTAGTCCCTATCCGTACCTGGCCGCTTTTGGGTGTCACCTGTTCCTGTCCACCCATGCCGAAGATGTACGCAGCGCCCTCGATGCAGGCTTCGCTGCGGCGACGATTCTGTCGGGTGGCTCGCGACGCGCGTCCAGCGAGGAACTGCGAATCGCCTTCGACGGTGATGCGGTGCTGTTTTCCGACGAATCCGAGCGGGTGTATCAGGCAGGGGGGTTGGAAGCGTTCCAGGCCAGTGAACGGGAGTCGGCGCGCCAACCTCTGCACGGTGGACCCTTCAAGGGGTTTCTGGCGGCGCTCAATCTGTTGCAGCGTGAGTTTGCGGACGAGGCGTGCCCCATCCGCACCGCGTTGGTCACTGCACGGTCGGCGCCTTCCCATGAACGGGTGATTCGTACGTTGCGCGAATGGGACATCCGGCTGGATGAGTCGCTGTTCCTGGGCGGGCTGGAGAAGTCGGCATTTCTGGAAGCCTTCGCCGCCGATGTGTTTTTCGATGATCAGGCCGGGCATTGCGAGAAAGCCAGGGAGGTGGTGGCCACCGGGCACGTGCCCCACGGCATCAGCAACGAGGTAAGGGCGCCGTCTGAGAGTTGAGTCAGCCGAAGTGTCCGTGGCACTGCTAAGCTGAGGCAATCCCCGCCATCCTGGCAGACCAGGAGGTTCTATGATTCGTTCGATGCTGTACGCCACGGACCTGGGTCTGTATGCGCCTTATGTGATGCAACATGCGCTGGCGCTGGCGCGAACGTTCAAGGCCGATCTGTACGTGATTCACGTGGTGGAGCCCATCGGCCTGTTCGCCGAATCGGTGTTACAGAGCTACCTTGATGAGAAGGCGCTGAGCGAGTGGCAGAGCCAGGGGGTGAATACGGTGATGGCAACGATCGAACAGCGGGTGCTGGACAGTTTTCGCGAAGAGTTGGGGGAGGGGGAGCAGGACCTGAAGTTGATTCGCTCGGTGCGCGTGATCCAGGGGGACCCGTGCGAGGTGATTCTCGACCAGTTGCGCAAACTTTCCGTGGACCTGCTGATTGTCGGCAGCCACAGCCATGCCACCGCAGCGGCGACCCCGCTTGGACGCACGGCTGCGCGAGTGTTGCAATTGTCTACCGTGCCGATTTACCTGGTGCCCTCGTTACAACGTCGACGCAGTGATGACGTGTGATCGGTAAAAACGATAAAAAGTTCTAGATTTATCCGTCACACCTTTAATATAGTTATATACCGTCGCTGATACCCGTGGCGTCTATCTGCTTTGAGGGACACATATGAAGCTTCAACAACTGCGCTACATCTGGGAAGTGGCGCACCACGACCTCAACGTTTCCGCTACCGCTCAAAGCCTTTACACCTCGCAACCCGGTATCAGCAAGCAGATCCGCCTGCTCGAAGACGAGCTGGGTGTGGAAGTGTTCGCACGCAGCGGCAAGCACTTGACCCGGGTGACTCCGGCCGGTGAGCGCATCATCACCACCGCCGGCGAGATCCTGCGCAAAGTCGAAAGCATCAAGCAGATCGCCCAGGAATTCTCCAACGAGAAGAAAGGCACCCTGTCGATCGCGACTACCCACACCCAAGCGCGTTATGCCTTGCCGCCGGTGATCCGCGACTTCATCAAGCAGTACCCGGACGTGGCCCTGCATATGCATCAGGGGTCACCGATGCAAATCGCCGAGATGGCCGCTGACGGCACCGTCGACTTCGCCATTGCCACCGAAGCCCTTGAGCTGTTCGGCGATCTGGTGATGATGCCGTGCTACCGCTGGAACCGTTGCGTGGTCGTGCCTCAAGGCCACCCGTTGGCCAAGTTGCCGAAGCTGACGCTCGAGGCGCTGGCTGAATACCCGATCGTGACGTACGTATTCGGTTTCACCGGCCGTTCCAAGCTTGACGAAGCGTTCAGCCACCGTGGTCTCACACCGAAAGTGGTGTTCACCGCCGCCGACGCCGACGTGATCAAGACTTACGTGCGCCTGGGCCTGGGTGTGGGCATCGTCGCCAAGATGGCCGTCGATACCGCCCTCGACAAAGACCTGGTGGTGCTCGATGCCAGCGAACTGTTCGAGTCCAGCGTGACCAAGATCGGTTTCCGTCGCGGCACTTTCCTGCGCGGTTTCATGTGTGACTTCATCGAGAAGTTTGCGCCGCACCTGACCCGCGAAGTCATGGCCAAAGCGATCCAGTGTCACAACAAGCAGGAATTGGAAGAGTTGTTCGACGGCGTGGAACTGCCCGTTCATTAAGCCGGTTACCTGGCCTCGGTAACCGTAAAGTGTTGCCGGGCGCCTGCGACCTGAATCTCCACCTCATCACCCTCGAACTTGCCCAGCAGGCTTTTGCCCAAGGGCGAGCGTGGGGTGATGACGGTCACCGGTTGTCCCACGACCTCTACCTTCAAACCCGCCCCATCCGGCGCCAGGAACAGCCATTGCTGGCGATCGTTTTCGTCGGCCAGGCCCAATAGCGCACCGATTTCTATACCCCGTTGATCATCGTAGGCACGCAGCGCCATGTTCTGGCACAGCGTCAGCGCCAGCCTGATTTCCTCGACGCGCCTGGCTTGTCCTGTTGCCAGGTAGGATGCCTCCAGCCCCAGGGTGTCGTACTTGTTTTCCGCGATGTTTTCTTCGTGGGTCGCCGCTTCATAGGCGGTCTGCGCAGCGCGTTGTGCGATCTCAAGGTCGACGCTGAGCTTTTCCAGAATCAGGCGGTGGACGGCATGTTTATTCATGATGATCAATCGCAGAATTGCAGGACATTGGCGCGGGTCTTTTCGTTGGGGGCGTTCTGGTCCTGTTGCAGCCAGAACTGGCATTTGGGGTTGGACAGGTTGCGCGCGTTGCTGCGGGCTTGTTCCAGGCTTTGCTGTTGCGCCTGTTTGCGCAGGTTTTCCTGATACTGCTCGAACATGCGGTTCGGCGCTTCAGGCGCCACGACGGTCGGTTTGCCCAATTGCTCCACCGCCTGGGTCACCGGCGCCAGGCTCTGCGGGAACAGGTAGCGTGACGCCAGCCAGGTGCTCAGCACGATGGCGATAAATCCCAGCCACACGCCAAACGCGATGGCGACACTGAGCTTGAGCAGTGACAACGGACGATCGGGCATAGCGGCCTCCTGGCAGGCATGGGCGGTGTGGCGGCGATTGTCGCACAGCCGCTGTGCAGAATAATCGCGATCAAGCCTTCTGCATCCGTGCATTTATGCGGACAATCGAGCCTTTGAACGTTGGAGCCCGGAATGAAAGCCCGCTGGGATATTTTTTGCAGTGTCGTCGACAACTATGGCGACATCGGCGTGACCTGGCGCCTGGCCCGGCAATTGGTCGCGGAGCACGCTTGTGAGGTGCGCCTGTGGGTCGATGACCTGCGCGCGTTCGAACGCATGTGCCCCGAAGTCAATGTGCAGGCGAGTCAGCAATGGCAAGAGGGCGTTGAAGTGCGCCATTGGCCGGTCGAGTGGGCACAGACCTCGTCCGCCGATGTGGTGGTGGCCGCCTTCGCCTGCCAGTTGCCGCCCGAGTACATGGAGGCGATGGCCGAGCGTGAGCGTGCGCCGTTGTGGATGAACCTGGATTACCTCAGTGCCGAGGACTGGGTCGTGGGTTGCCATCGCTTGCCTTCGGTGAAGTTCAAGGGGGTGCAGAAGTACTTTTTCTTCCCCGGCTTTCGTGACGGCACCGGTGGCTTGCTGCGCGAGGCCGGGCTGCTGGAGCAGCGTCGCGCCTTCCAGCAGGACGCCGCAGCGCAACAGCAGTTTTTGCAGTCGCTCGGTGTGTTCCCGGCGACAGGCGCTCGCCTGATATCGCTGTTCGCCTATGAAAGCCCGGGTCTGGCCCGGTGGCTGGACGTGTTGTCGACGGACGGGCATGCCACTCATCTACTGGTGCCCGAAGGGCGGATCCTCGGCGATGTACAGCGTTGGCTTGGCGTGGAAGGGCTGTTGGCGGGGGATGTTCATGCACGCAACACCCTGACCGTGCAGGTACTGCCGTTCGTGCGCCAGGCGCAGTATGACCGTCTGCTGTGGTGCTGCGACTTCAATGCGGTGCGCGGCGAAGATTCGTTCGTGCGGGCCCAGTGGGCCGGACGGCCTTTGCTGTGGCACATCTATCGCCAGGACGAGGACATTCATCTCGACAAGCTCGATGCTTTTCTGGCGCTCTACACGGCGGCCTTGTCGCCGGCTGCCCGTGCGGCATTGATCGCGCTGTGGCAAGCGTGGAACACCGAGGGGGATATGGCCCATTGCTGGAAAATGCTGCTGGAGCACTGGCCTGAAGTGAACCGGCACGCCGAGGCGTGGTGTCTGGAACAGGGCTTGCAGGCTGATCTTGCGACGGCGCTGGTACAGTTTTATGAAAGTTGGATATGATACGCCACCTTGAATTTTGTAAATCCCATCCAAATTTCGGATATATGCAATGAAAACTGGTAAAGAACTGAAACCCGGTACCGTGCTGCGTATCGACAACGACCCATGGTTGGTTCAGAAAGCTGAATTCACCAAGTCGGGCCGTAACAGCGCGATCATGAAAACCAAGCTGAAAAACCTGCTGACCGGTTACAAGACTGAAACCGTATACGGCGCAGACGACAAGCTGGATGACGTGATCCTGGACCGTAAGGAAGCCACCCTGTCGTTCATCAGCGGTGACACCTACACGTTCATGGACACCACTGACTACACCATGTACGAACTGAACGCCGAAGATATCGAAGCCGTTCTGCCGTTCATCGAAGAAGGCATGGAAGACATCTGCGAAGCCGTGTTCTTCGAAGGCCGCCTGGTATCCGTAGAGCTGCCGACCACCATCGTGCGTAAAGTGACCTACACCGAAGGTTCCGCTCGCGGCGACACTTCGGGCAAGGTGATGAAGCCTGCCAAACTGAGCAACGGTACCGAGCTGCAAGTTGCCGATTTCATCGAAATCGACGACCTGATCGAGATCGACACCCGCGAAGGTGGTTCGTACAAAGGCCGCGCCAAGAAGTAATTCTGGCTGCGCCGAGACGAAAAAAAGCCCGCTTTTGCAAGCGGGCTTTTTCGTGGGCGCTGCTTTTACTTCAGGTGTTGTTTCAATTCATCCGCAGCCTGCAACAGTGCCGAACGCACCGCCGGTACCTGGCTGACCACATTGAGCAAACCGTAGTCGTGGATCATGCCGTTGTAGCGCACCGCCGTCACCGGCACACCGGCAGCATCCAGCTTGCGGGCGTAGGCTTCGCCTTCGTCACGCAGCACGTCGGCGCTGGCGGTCTGGATCAGCGCGGGCGGCAAGCCCTTGAGCTGGTCCGTGGTAGCCCGCAGCGGCGAGGCGTAAATCTCGGCACGCTGCTTGGCATCGGTGGTGTAGCTGTCCCAGAACCACTTCATCATGTTTCGGGTGAGGAAGTGCCCTTCGGCGTATTGGTTGTACGAAGCCGTGTCGAAGTTGGCGTCAGTCACCGGCCATAACAGCAGTTGGAACTTGATTGCCGGTGTGCCCTTGTCCTTGGCCATCAGGCTGACCACTGCCGCCATATTGCCGCCGACACTGTTGCCTGCAACCGCCAGACGTGTGCCGTCGAGGTTGATCTCCTTGCCATGTTCGGCCACCCAGCGGGTGGCGCCGTAGGCCTGGTTGATCGCTACCGGGTAGTGCGCTTCCGGTGACGGCGTGTAGTTGACGAATACCGCCGCCGCCCCCGAGCCCACTACCAAATCCCGCACCAGGCGTTCATGGGTCGGGTAATCCCCCAGCACCCAGCCGCCGCCGTGGAAGAACATGAACACAGGCAATGTGCCTTTGACCCCGGCCGGACGCACGATGGTCAGGTCCAGTGGCTTGCCATCGACCTGAATGGTCTTCTGGCTCACATCGGCCTTGGGCAAGTTCAGCTTCACGCCGGCCTGGGCGCCCGTCAGTACGGCGCGGGCGTCCTTGGGTGCCAGTTGTTCCAGCGGCTTGCCGGTGCCGGCGTTCAACACATCCAGAAACGCCTGGGTGTTGTGTTCAACGTCGCCAGGGGCGGCAAAGGCGTGGGTGACCGACAAGGCGAGCAGGGTACCGGTGAGTGCTTTACCAATTGTGTTCATTGTGTTCTCCAAGGGCGGCGAGGTTCATTACACAGTCACGTGCAGGCGTACATCGACGTTGCCACGGGTGGCGTTGGAGTACGGGCAGACTTGGTGAGCGGCGTCGACCAGACTCTGCGCGTCGTCCTGGGCCAGGCCCGGCAGGCTGATGTGCAGGTCGATGTCCAGGCCGAAACCACCGGGGATCTGACCGATGCCAACGTGGGCGGTGATCGAAGCGTCATCCGGGATTTTGCGTTTGGTCTGGCTGGCCACGAATTTCAGGGCGCCGATGAAGCAGGCCGAGTAACCGGCGGCGAACAGTTGCTCAGGGTTGGTGGCTTGGCCACCGGCACCGCCCAACTCCTTGGGAGTGGTGAGTTTGACGTCGAGGATGTTGTCGCTGGAAACAGCACGACCATCACGGCCGCCGGTGGCGGTGGCTACTGCGGTATAGAGAGCTTGCATGGTGACTTCCTCTTGGTTGTAGCGCTAAAGTTTTGTGCGCTAAGTAGTTGGTGAGGTGAATGTATAGCGCTAATGTTTTGTGCGCAAGATAAATTTTCAAATTTTTTTGCAGCCTTGAATCTCGAGGCCGTCGCAGAACCAAAAGTGGGAGCTGGCTTGCCCGCGATTGCGGTATGACCGATCGTTCCCACGCTCTGCGTGGAAACGCATCCTGTGACGCTCCGCGTCACGACTTCAAAAGCGGACGCGGAGCGTCCAGGGCGGCATTCCCACGCGGAGCGTGGGAACAATCAAGGGCAGTGGATCAGGCGGCATCTGTGTTATCAGTGCCGCCGTCTTCGCAGCGATGCGGCGACCCGACAAGCCAGCTCCCACGATTTAGTGACTCAGTATCTGGTCTTACGTATCAGATGCTGGCTTGCAGGCTGGTGCGCAGCGCAATCAGTTCGCCTTGCAGCTTGATCAACTGCTCCAGCTCCATGCCGCTGGCGCCGAGGATGCACTGGGGAATGGTGGTGGCCTTGTCTTGCAGGGCTCGGCCGGCGTCGGTCAGTTCCACCACCACCACCCGTTCATCTTCGCGGCTGCGGGTACGGCTGAGCAGGCCTTCGCTCTCGAGTCGCTTGAGCAGCGGTGTGAGGGAGCCGGGGTCGGTCAGCAGGCGGTTGCTGATTTCTCCTACGGTCAGGCCATCTTCTTCCCATAGCACCATCATGGCCAGGTATTGCGGATAGGTCAGCCCGAGCGCTTGGAGCAAGGGCTTGTAGACCTTGGTCATCAGCAATGACGTAGAGTGCAGGGCGAAGCACAGCTGGTTGTCCAGCATCAGGGATTCGCAGGGGGCGGGGTTCTTGCTCATGGTGGTGCCTCAAAAAGCGTGTCTGCCCTGAATCTAGCGGTCAAATCTTTAATGCGCCAGATAATTCTGTCCGGGCGGTCAGCCCAAGCCGCTTTGCAGCGCCAGATCCCAGGGCGGAATGGGGCTGAAACGTGACTTCAAGTATTCCAGCAGCAACCGGCTGCGCGCGTTGGGTTGTTGTTCCAGGCGCAATGCGTAGATGCCGCTGGTTTCTGGACTGGGCAGGCCGTTTTCGCAGAACAGTGGCAGCAGTTCGCCGCGCACCAGGTATTCACTCGCCAGCCACGTGGGCAGGTGGGCCACACCCAGACCGGCCAATGCGCCGGACAACAAGGCTTCTGCGTTATTGGCGCTCAGGCGTATGCGTTGCGGGCGATAGGTGACGCGGCGCCCATCCATCTCGAAGCGCCAGGCGAATGTCGGCGCCAGGCCATCCCAGTC
The DNA here is from genome assembly GCF_054071875.1 of Pseudomonas sp. SDO524_S393. Taxonomy (NCBI): domain Bacteria; kingdom Pseudomonadati; phylum Pseudomonadota; class Gammaproteobacteria; order Pseudomonadales; family Pseudomonadaceae; genus Pseudomonas; species Pseudomonas sp. SDO524_S393. The sequence continues at coordinate 29,657 of NZ_JBSVVZ010000058.1, forward strand.
GAGGCCGTCGTGCTCGCTCAGTTCTGCGGGATGGGTCGGTGTGCCCCGATTTTTCAGGTAGGTCGGGCTCGCGCAGGCGATACGTACGATACTGGCCAGCGGTGTGGCAATCAGCCGGGTGTCGACGATATGCCCGGCGCGCAGTACCAGGTCGACCTTGCCCAGATGCGCACCCTGCATGTCGACAAAACTGTCGATCAGGTGCAGGTGCACATCCAGGCCGGGGTACACATTCAAAAAGTCCGCAATTACCGGCGCCAGGTGTCGGCGACCAAAGGCTGCCGGCGCGTCCACGCGGATCAGGCCCTCTGGCGCATGGCTCAAGGACACTGCCTCGGCCCTGGCCAGTTGCAACTCGCTGACGATCCTGCGCGCCCGCTCGGCAAACGCCAGGCCCGCCGGGGTCGGCACCACCGCGTGGGTGCTGCGTTGGAACAGGCGGCTGCCGACCGAGCTTTCGAGGCTGTCGATGCGTCGGGCCACCGCCGAGGGTGTCAGTGGATGGCGTCGTGCGGCGGCGGAAAAGCTCCCCGTTTCCAGTACATCGAGGAACAGGCCCAACTGATCGGTCAAGGTATTCGGGTTCATAGACGCGCTTATGCGAGATTGGCACAGCCATTGTGCGTTGCTGTGCGTTTCCGCGCCATAGCCGACTGCGTAGCATGCAAGCCTTGGGATAGTGGAGGAGCGCGGTTGTGTTGGATGTCGTCATGTATGTGGTGCTGGGCGGTGTGTTGGGCACTGTCGGTGGGCTGTTTGGCATTGGTGGCGGGCTGATTGCCATCCCGGTGCTGGGCGTCTTGTTCGGGCTCGATCAACAACTGGCCCAAGGCACGGCGCTGGTGATGGTCGTGCCCAATGTGATGCTCGCCCTGTGGCGCTACCACCAGCGCAACCGGATTCACCTGCACCATGCGCTGCCGCTGGGCATCATGGGGTTCACCTTTGCCTGGCTGGGGTCGATCTGGGCCGTGGGGCTGGATGCCGGGGCGATGCGCGTGGGCTTTATCGCCTTTCTCCTGGCACTGTCGGCCTACAACCTCTTGCGCATGTTCACACGCAACGCACCGCCTACGGCGCAGATGCGCTACTCCTGGCCATGGCTGGGCGTGCTGGGGGCGGCGTCCGGCTCCATGGGCGGCTTGTTCGGAGTGGGTGGGGCGGTGATCGCCACGCCGGTGCTCACCAGCCTGTTCGGCACCACCCAGGTGGTGGCACAGGGGTTATCGCTGGCGTTGGCGCTGCCCAGCACCGGGGTGACGTTGGTGACCTACGCCTGGCACCACGAAGTGAGCTGGACCATCGGCCTGCCCCTGGCAGTCGGTGGCCTGCTCAGCATCAGTTGGGGCGTGAAAGTGGCCCACGCACTGCCGGAGCGTGTGTTGCGCGGGCTGTTTTGCGGGTTCCTGGTGATCTGCGCGGTGATGCTGACCTTTAAAGTTTGAAGCCTTCGAGGATGTACTCCGCCAGGCAGTCGGTAATCGGCGAAGTCATCCCGGGGTTGCGCAACAGCCGCAGATTGACCGAAGGCAGCGGCGGGAAACCTTCGGCGCTGTCGAGGATCCGCAGGTCGTCGGTCACCAGGCTTTCCATGCTGGCGGTGATCGCCAGGCCGGAACTGACCACCGCCTGGATCGCCGCACAGTTGGTGCTGTGATAGGCAAAGCGGTAATCGCGGCCGCTGGCCTCCAGTGCCGTGCGCATCCACTGGGTGCAGAAGCTGTTCATGTCGACGCCGGAGATGGCCACGGGCAGTGAGGCATGTTCGTCCAGGCAAAAGCCGGGCGAGGCGACCCAGACCATCCTTTCGTTGCGCAGCAGTTCGCCGATGTCGTCGCCTGGCTGGCGGCTGATCACGGTCAGCGCCAGGTCCTTGCGCTGCATCAGTACCAGTGAAGACTCGCAGTGCATCTCGATCTGGATCAGCGGGTAGGCTTTGGAAAACCGTTTGAGAATCCCCGGTAGAAAGCGCATCACGTAGTCGTCCGGCGTGCCGATGCGTACCAGGCCCACCATGTGCGGCTCTCGCAGAGTGTTGAACACTTCGCTGTGAAGTTTCAGGATGCGCCGTGCATAACCCAGCAATACCTGGCCTTCGGGCGTGAGCCGCACTTGCCGGCCATCGCGCTCGAACAGCTTGCGCTGCAGCACGTCTTCCTCCAGGCGTTTCATCTGCATGCTCACCGCCGACTGCGTGCGGTTGACCTGTTCGCCGGCACGGGTAAAACCACCCTGGTCGGCGATGGCGACGAAGGTGCGCAGCACTTCGGTGTCGATGCTCGGGTAGCCGGACAATTGATCAATCTCCGAGATGTATTGCATAAAAAACATTCGTTGGATTGATCATAGTGCCAGGCACACACTTTCGTCATCCCCACGGGAGGGCGAGAAGATGAAAGGTCAGAAAGGTTATGTGTTAACGACGAAACGGCCGTTTTCCGGGTTGTTCCAAGTGATCGCGCGCTGGCAGGCGCTGCACCACGAGCGCCAGTTGCTGGCGACGTTGAGCGACGATGCCCTCAAGGACATCGGCCTCAATCGCGCCGATGTCGAACAGGAAAGCCATCGGCATTTCTGGGAAGACCCGCTGCGCAAATGAGCCGGAATGCAGTAGGGTAGTCGGCGAGCCCCTATGGAGAAAACCATGCCCGCCGACTTGTCCTTTTCCCTCAAGCAAGCTCGACGCATGGCGCTGGCGGCCCAGGGTTTTTCCGGGCGCCAGGCGCCGGCACAGATCAAGGCCGCGCACCTCAACCGCATGATCGAACGCCTGGGCGTGTTGCAGATCGACTCGGTCAATGCCGTGGTGCGTTCCCACTACCTGCCGTTGTTTTCGCGCCTGGGTCACTATTCTCCGCTGATCCTCGAACAGGCTGCCTGGAGCCAGGGTCGACGTCGTTCGCTGTTCGAGTACTGGGGGCATGAGGCTTCGTTGTTGCCCATGGCGCTTTACCCGCTGATGCGTTGGCGCATGGAGCGGGCGCAACAGGGGCGGGGTATCTATTCGCAGATGGCGCGTTTCGGGCGTGAGCAACAGGCGACGATTCGGCGCGTTTTACAAACGGTCGAACAACAAGGCGCAGTGGGAGCCGGCAGCCTATCGACCCGTGAAGAGCGCGCCGGGCCCTGGTGGGACTGGAGCGATGAGAAGCACGCGCTGGAGTGGTTGTTTGCTGCGGGCCTGGTCACGGTGGCGGGGCGGCGTGGCTTTGAGCGTCTCTACGATTTGCCGGAGCGGGTCATCCCCGACGAATGCCTTCAGTCCGTGGTAAGTGAGGCCGATGCCCAGCGGGGCTTGTTGCTGCACAGTGCCACGGCATTGGGCGTAGCCACTGAAAAAGATCTGCGTGACTATTTTCGTCTGGACCCCGCCGACAGTCGTTTGAGGCTGGCCGAGTTGGTCGAGGATGGGCAGTTGCTGGCCTGCCAGGTGCAAGGCTGGAAGCAACTTGCGTACTGCCTGCCCGAGCCCAGGGTGCCGCGCAAAGTGCCGGCCAGTGCGTTGCTGTCGCCGTTCGATTCGCTGATCTGGGAGCGCAGCCGCACCGAGCGCTTGTTCGATTTCCGTTACCGGCTGGAGATCTATACCCCGCAAGACAAGCGGGTGTACGGCTACTACGTGTTGCCGTTTTTGCACAACGAGCGTATTGCCGCACGTGTCGACCTGCGTGCCGAACGTGCCAATGGGCGCTTGGCGGTGCATGCGGTGCATGAGGAAGAGCCTGGCTTGGATGATGAGGGGGTGGCTGCGCTGGCCTTGAACCTGCGGCAAATGGCCGACTGGCTCGGGCTGGAACAGGTCCGGCTCAATTGCCAGCGGCCAAGTGCCGGCCGGTTGAGGGCGGCGATGATCAATAGAGATAGTGTTTTTTAGGGCCTCATCGCGGGCAAGCCCGGCTCCCACAGGAGTACGCGATCAAATGTTGGGAGCCGGGCTTGCCCACGATGGCGTCAGAGCAGGCGATTAAAGGTCTCAGCGTTTGACCTGTTTCAAGGTCTCGGCAATCAGAAACGCCAATTCCAATGACTGATCGGCATTCATCCGCGGATCGCAGTGGGTGTGGTAGCGGTCCGACAAACCATCTTCGGTGATCGGCCGCGCGCCCCCGATGCATTCGGTGACGTTCTGCCCGGTCATCTCGATGTGAATCCCGCCGGCATAGCTGCCTTCGGCCTGATGCACCTGGAAGAACGCCTTCACTTCGCTGAGGATCTGTGCAAAGTCACGGGTCTTGTAGCCGCTGCTGGCCTTGATGGTGTTGCCATGCATCGGGTCCGAACTCCAGAGGACCTGCTTGCCCTCACGCTGCACCGCACGGATCAGGTTGGGCAGGTGGTCGCCAACCTTGCCGGCGCCCATGCGCGCGATCAGGTTCAGGCGCCCGGGGTCGTTTTCCGGGTTGAGGATGTCGATCAAGCGGATCAGGTCATCGGGGTTCATGCTCGGGCCGACTTTCACGCCGATCGGGTTGTTCACCCCGCGCAGGAATTCGACGTGGGCTCCGTCCAGCTGGCGGGTGCGATCACCGATCCACAGCATGTGCGCCGAGCAATCGTAGTAATCGTTGGTCAGGCTGTCACGGCGCACGAAGGCTTGCTCGTAGTTGAGCAGCAGCGCTTCGTGGGCGGTGAAGAAGCTGGTTTCGCGCAACTGCGGCGAATCGTCCATGCCGCAGGCGCGCATGAAGGCCAGGGTCTCGTCGATGCGGTCGGCCAGTTGGCTGTACTTCTCGGCCAGGGCGGAGTTGGCGATGAAGTCCAGGTTCCACTTGTGCACTTGGTGCAGGTCGGCGAAACCGCCCTGGGCAAAGGCGCGCAGCAGGTTCAGGGTGGCGGTGGACTGGTGATATGACTGCAGCAGCCGGTCCGGATCGGGTACGCGGCTTTTCTCGTCGAAACCGATACCGTTGACAATGTCGCCGCGGTAAGCGGGCAGGGTAATACCGTCGATGGTCTCATCGTTGGCCGAACGCGGCTTGGCGAACTGGCCGGCCATGCGCCCAACTTTTACCACCGGGCAGCCAGCGGCGAAGGTCATCACAATGGCCATTTGCAGCAGCACCTTGAAGGTGTCACGGATCTTTGCGGCGGAAAACTCGGCAAAGCTCTCGGCGCAATCGCCACCCTGCAGCAAAAAGGCGCGGCCTTGGGTCACTTCGGCGAACTGACGACGCAACTCACGGGCTTCCCCGGCAAACACCAGCGGTGGGTAGCTGGCCAGGCTCTGCTCCACTTGCAGCAAGTGTGCAGCGTCCGGGTACTGGGGTTGTTGCTGGATCGGCAGGGCGCGCCAGCTGTCGGGGCTCCAGGGTTGGCTCATCATGAACTCGATTGGCTGATTGACGGTCGGGCGCCAATGTTATCAGCAATTAGTGCGTGACCTGTTGCCGCCGGTTGGCCGACAATCGCGCCTTTGCCGTGCAGCCAACCCGTTAGGAGTAGTGATGACAGAGGAGCGTGTCGAGCGCCTGCTGGCTGAGGTCCATGATGACTTCGGCATGATCCGTGTGCTCGAAGTGGACGATTACCGGTTCCTCGAGTTTGGCGACGCCATCGAGCAAAGCTGTGTGTTCACCGCCGACCCGAGCTGGCTGGAGTACGACTACACCCGTGCGATGCTGATCGGTGCGTTGTGCCATGAACAGCCGGAAAGCGCGCTGTTTCTTGGCCTGGGCGCGGGCACGCTGACCCAGGCCTGCCTGAAGTTCCTGCCCCTGGACGATGTGGAAGCCATCGAGCTGCGCCCCGACGTGCCACGCCTGGCCATCGAATACCTCGGACTCGACGATGACCCGCGCCTGTACATTCGCATCGGCGATGCCCTGCAACTGCTCGACAGCGCCGAATCGGCCGACCTGATTTTCGTCGACCTTTATACCGATGTCGGCCCGGGTGTCGGGCACCTGGCCTGGACTTTCCTGGAAAACTGCCAGAAAAAGCTCAACCCCGGCGGCTGGCTGGTGATCAACCAGTGGGCCACCGATGATGGCAAACCGTTGGGGGCGGCATTGTTGCGCGGGTTGTATCACCGGCATTACTGGGAACTGCCGGTGAAGGAGGGCAATGTGATTCTGCTGGTGCCTTCCGAGTTGGACCAGGAGGTGGACTTTGAAGGGCTTTCGGCCCGGGCCGAGGCCTTGGCGCCGCGGTTGGGGTATTCGTTGCAGTCGTTGATCAAGGCGATTCGACCTGCGACCTAGTGGTGCCTGTTCCGACGCCTTCGCGGGCAAGCCCGCTCCCACATTTATAAATGTACATCCTTTGGAATGCGGTCGAATGTGGGAGTGGGCTTGCCCGCGAAGAGGCCATCACTGCCGGCGACTAAATCCCCTTGAACACCCCCGGCCGCTTCTCGACCATCGCCCGCACTCCCTCCTTGGCATCCTCGCTGTTAAGCAGCTTATCCACCATCGGTGGCAGCGCCGCCGCCGCGACGGTTTCGCCTTCCATTCGCGCCTGACGCGCCGACATCAGCGTAGCCTGCACCCCCAGCGGGGCCTGACGGGCAATCCGGTTGGCCAGTTCGAGGGCGCGGGGCAGCAGGTCTTCGCTGGCCATCACTTCCTGTACCAAGCCCAGCCGCAAGGCCTCATGGGCGTCGAATTCATCGCCGGTGAGCAGCCAGCGCATGGCATTGCCCCAACCGGCAATCTGGTGAAAGCGCAATGTCGCGCCGCCAAAGGGAAAGATCCCACGCTGGACCTCCATCTGCGCAAAGCGGGTATTGCTCGCACACAGGTTGATATCCGCCGCCAGCATCAATTCGATACCGATGGTCAGGCAGTAGCCCTGCACGGCAACGATCACCGGTTTGCTGACCCGCGGCCCTGCGAATACCCCCCAGGGGTCGCAGCCGCCTAGGGGCGCCTGCCAGCCGCCGGCCATCACCGCGCTGACGTTGGCCAGGTCCAGCCCGGCGGTAAAGTGGTCGCCATGGGCAAACACCACGGCCACCCGTGCGTCGTCGTTTCGATCAAATTCACCATAGGCCAGGCTCAGTTCATTGAGCAGATCCAGGTCGAAGGCGTTGCGTTTGGCGACCCGGTCCAGCCCCAACAGCAGGACATGGCCCTGGAGTTCACGGCTGACGCGGCTGCTGCTGGGTTGACTCATCGGGTGTGCCTCGGGCTTGGAAGAGGGTTTCGGACCAGTGGAGTTCTATCATCGGGTGAAACGTTTAAGCTTTTCTGCCCAGCAGGGCCGGGCCTTTGAAAAATAGACCCTGCCACACCGATGTGCAAAGGCGGTGACGCAGCGCGGTTTATCGGTGTTTTCCGATAAAAAAAGCTCCCTTTTTCAGGTAATTCCGGTATAGTGCGCGCCGGCCTTTAACCGGGTCGCGTTTAGGTAGTGCAATTCCCCGAAGCCAGCTTCGGCTGCACGTCCGCCCAGCGGACTCCCCCTTGACGAATCTTTTTCATTCATTCGTTTTCGCAAATCCCCGCCGACAAAGCAGCCAGGGCGACTCTTGAGTCTCAACACGGCATGTGCAGCTTTGGAGCATGGGTCTTTGCGGATGCACTCAGAGGCAGACCCATGACCCAGGAAACCGGCGGCTTCGCCGCTTTTAATCTCAACCCGAATATTCTCGAAGCCGTCAAAGCGACCGGCTACGAAGAGCCTTCGGCGATTCAGCAGCAATCGATCCCGATCATCATGGCCGGCAAGGACATGATTGGCCAGGCGCAAACCGGTACCGGCAAAACCGCCGCGTTCGCTTTGCCGATCCTGCAGTGCATCGATCCTGCCAAGCGCGAACCGCAAGCCCTGATCCTGGCGCCAACCCGTGAGTTGGCGCTGCAAGTAGCAACCGCTTTCGAAACCTACGCCAAGCTGATGCCTGGCGTTACCGTTGTGGCCGTTTACGGCGGCGCGCCCATGGGCCCACAACTGAAAGCCATCCGTAATGGCGCGCAAATTGTCGTCGCCACCCCTGGCCGTCTGTGCGACCACCTGCGTCGTGACGAGAAAGTCCTGTCGACCGTGAACCACCTGGTACTCGACGAAGCTGACGAAATGCTCAAGCTGGGCTTCATGGACGACCTGGAAGTCATCTTCAAGGCGCTGCCACCGACCCGCCAGACCGTATTGTTCTCGGCAACCCTGCCGCAATCGATCCGTGCCATTGCCGAACGCCACCTGCGCGATCCGGAGCACGTGAAGATCCAGACCAAGACTCAGACCGTCACCGCGATCGAACAGGCTCACCTGTTGGTTCACGCTGACCAGAAGACCTCGGCTGTTCTGAGCCTGCTGGAAGTCGAAGACTTCGACGCCCTGATCATGTTCGTGCGCACCAAGCAAGCGACCCTGGACCTGGCCAGCGCCCTGGAAGCCAAAGGCTACAAAGCCGCTGCGCTGAACGGCGACATTGCCCAGAACCAGCGTGAGCGCGTGATCGACTCCCTCAAGGATGGCCGTCTGGACATCGTTGTGGCGACCGACGTGGCGGCACGTGGTCTTGATGTTCCGCGTATCACCCACGTGTTCAACGTCGACATGCCGTACGACCCGGAGTCCTACGTGCACCGTATCGGCCGTACTGGCCGTGCCGGTCGCGAAGGCCGTGCATTGCTGCTCGTGACGCCGCGTGAGCGCCGCATGCTGCAAGTGATCGAGCGTGTGACCGGTCAGAAAGTCGCTGAAGTGCGTCTGCCGGATGCCCAGGCGGTTCTGGATGCGCGCATCAAGAAACTGACCAACAGCCTGTCGCCACTGGTGGCTGACGCCGAGTCGACCCACGGCGACCTGCTGGACCGTCTGACCGCCGATATTGGCTGCACGCCACGCGCCCTGGCAGCAGCTCTGCTGCGCAAGGCCACCAATGGTCAGGCGTTGAACCTGGCCGCTATCGAGAAAGAGCGCCCACTGGTGCCGAACAGCGCGCCACGCGGTGATCGTCCAGAGCGTTCCGGCGACCGTCCGGACCGTGGTGACCGTGAGCGTCGCGCTCCGATCCCATTGGCCGAAGGCCGTGCCCGTTGCCGTACCGCGCTGGGTGCGCGTGACGGTATCGCGGCGAAGAACCTGCTGGGCGCTATCCTCAACGAAGGTGGCCTGGCGCGTGAAGCCATTGGTCGTATCCAGGTTCGTGACAGTTTCTCCCTGGTGGAACTGCCGGAAGACGGTCTGGAAAAACTGCTGACCAAGCTGAAAGACACTCGCGTTGCCGGCAAGCAATTGAAGCTGCGTCGCTACCGCGAAGATTGATCGGCTTTTGGGCTGATTGATCGCACATAAAAAATCCCCGACTGGTTCGGGGATTTTTTTGTCTGGCATTTCACATGGCTGATCGTTCCCGCACTCCGCGTGGGAATGCCGCCCAGGGCGCTCCGCGTCCTCAGCCGAAGCGATAGATATCCATCCCCAACGCCCCCATCGTGAACCCCTGATGCGCCACGCTGAAATCACCGCCCGCGCCGCGCGCAAAGTACAGCGGCAACAGGTGTTCGTCGCTGGGGTGGCTGCGCACTGCGTGAGGCGCCTGGTGGCGATAGTCATGCAGCGCGGCTTCATCGTTGGCAGCCAGCTTGTCCACCACCCAGTCGCGAAAGTCCCGTGCCCAGGGCTCGATGCTTTCGGGGCCTGCGTGCCAGTTCAGTTCGCCCAGATTGTGGGTGATGCTGCCGGAGCCGACCAATAGCACACCTTGGTTGCGCAGGCTGGCGAGGGCGTGGCCCACCCGGGTCTGCAGGGCAGGACCCATGCGGCTGGGTAACGAAACTTGCACCACCGGGATATCGGCCGCCGGATACATCAGCGACAAGGGCACCCAGGTGCCGTGATCGAAGGGGCGATGGTCATCGAGTCGAGCGTTCAGGCCGTCGGCGTGAAGCAGCGCAACGATTTCGTTCGCCAATTGTGGATCGCCCGGTGCCGGGTATTGCACCGCAAAGAGTTCACGTGGGAAGCCACCAAAGTCGTGCCAGGTTTCCGGGGCCGGGTGGGCACCCACCAGTAATTCGGGACTTTCCCAGTGGGCCGATACCACCACGATCGCCTTGGGGCGTGGCAGTTCGGCAGCCAGGCGTTGCAGGGCTGGGCCGCTGGCGCCGGGTTGCAGGGCCAGCATGGGGGAGCCGTGGGAGATAAACAGACTGGGGAGCATGAAGAGGGTCCTGAGCGTTAAGATGGTGCCATCTTCAATCAGATCATTGATCTAAATCTAATATAAGTTTTAGCGCCTTTTGATCGAATTTTCGGAGTGATTAATGGAGCCTAAGTTTTGGCATGAGCGCTGGGCGCGCAATCAGATCGGTTTTCACTTGCCCGAGGTCAATCCGTATTTGCAGCGGCACTGGCCGCAGATGGCACTCGCGATGGGGGCGAAAGTGCTGGTGCCGTTGTGTGGTAAAAGCCTGGACCTGGTCTGGTTGGCCAGTCAGGGGCACCGCGTAATGGGCGTTGAGCTGTCGGAGTCGGCAGTCGATGCGTTCTTCAATGAACAAGGGCTGGTGCCGAAGGTCAGCCTCACGGGCGCGTTCAAGGTCTATCAGGCCGATTCGATCGAAGTGTGGTGCGGCGATTTCTTCGCGCTGGACGCCGCGGCTCTGAGCGATTGCACGGCACTCTACGACCGTGCGGCGCTGATCGCCTTGCCACCGTTGATGCGTGCGCAATACGTTGGGCACTTGAACACCCACCTGCCAGCGGGTTGCCAGGGCCTCCTGGTCACCCTCGACTATGACCAGACTCAGAAGGCCGGCCCGCCGTTTGCGGTGACGGATGAGGAGGTCCGCATGCTCTTGGGCGAGCGCTGGGCCCTGGACGCGCTGGAAGAACAGGACATTCTGGGGGCAAGCTGGAAGTTCGTGCAGGATGGCGTCACGCGTCTGGAAGAGCATGTCTATCAGTTGGAGAAGCGTTGAACCTGCAATAGCTATCGCGGGCAAGCCAGCTCCCACAGGAGATCTCTATTGATGGCGAGAAAGCGTTCGGCGCGATGGCTCTGCTGGCAAAACCTTTCCAACCATTGCCAATCCCCTGTGGGAGCTGGCTTGCCAGCAATGCGGTAGAAGTCTATCCACACAATTCGCAGGCAAAAAAAGGGGCGATCAGATCGCCCCTTTTTGTCCTCTGTTGCCTGTCAGCCCCGACGACGCAGCGCGTCGATCCGCTCTTCCAGCGGCGGGTGGCTCATGAACAAGCGAGCCATGCCCTGCTTGATGCCGCCGTTGATGCCGAACGCGGTCAGGCTGTCCGGCATGTGCACCGGCAGGCCTTGTTCGGAGCGCAGGTGTTGCAGCGCTGCGATCATCGCCCCGGTACCGGCCAGGCGGGCACCGGCTTCATCGGCACGGAATTCCCGTTTGCGCGAGAACCACATGGTGATGGCGCTGGCCAGGAAGCCCAGTACCACTTCGGCGAAGATGGTTGCCACGTAGTAGGCGATGCCACGGCCTTCTTCGTTCTTGAAGATCACCTTGTCGACAAAGTTGCCGATGATCCGTGCGAAGAACATCACGAAGGTGTTCACCACGCCTTGTACCAGCGCCAGGGTGACCATGTCACCGTTGGCCACGTGGCCGATCTCGTGGGCCAGTACGGCCTTTACTTCATCGTAGGAAAAGCGTTCCAGCATGCCCTGGCTGACGGCCACGAGGGCGTCGTTCTTGTTCCAGCCAGTGGCGAAGGCGTTGGCCTCGTAGGCCGGGAAGATCCCGACCTCGGGCATCTTGATACCGGCCTCGCGGGACAATTGCTCTACGGTTTGCAGCAACCATTGCTCATGTCGGGTGCGTGGCTGGGTGATGACCTGGGTGCTGGTGCTCATCTTCGCCATCCACTTGGAGATGAACAGCGAGAACAGCGAACCGGCAAAACCAAAGACCGCACAGAAAACCAGCAGCTGATTGAGGTTCAGGTCAACCCCGTTGGCCGCCATGAACCCGTTGAAGCCGAACAGGCTCAGGGTGATGCTGGCAATCAGCACGACCGCCAGGTTAGTGGCCAAGAACAGCAGGATGCGCATCATGGTTGTAAGGTTCTCCTCATGCTTAATATGTCGCGTACTGCGGGGTATATAAGGTGCGCCATTGGGTGATTCAACTGAGCGACTATTTCAAACTGTGTCCTACAGCCTGAATGTAGAGCCTTGAAGGGATTTTCCGGCCTGGAAGGGCCATCAATATCAGCCTGTTGTCGTCTTGCAGCCCTTTGATTATAGGGGGGGATGCAGTCGGGCAGGGTGGTGGGGTGCAGGAGGCCAGTGCCGGGCAGAGAAGTGTTGCCAGATACTCGCTGTACGACCGAATGCCGGCCGTACAGCGGTCTGTCCGTTACTGACGATAGGACTTGAGGAAGTTGCCGATACGACCAATGGCCATCTCAAGGTCATCCACACGGGGCAACGTGACCACGCGGAAGTGGTCCGGCCATGGCCAGTTGAACGCGGTGCCCTGGACCACCAGCAGCTTTTCCGAGAGCAGCAGGTCAAGCACGAACTTCTCGTCGTTGAGGATCGGACAGACTTTCGGGTCGATCCGCGGGAAGGCGTACAGCGCGCCCATGGGCTTCACGCAGCTGACACCGGGGATTGCGTTGAGCAGTTCCCAGGTGCGGTTGCGCTGTTCCAGCAATCGGCCCGGCGGCAAGACCAGGTCGTTGATGCTCTGGTAGCCGCCCAGGGCGGTCTGGATGGCGTGCTGGCTCGGCACGTTGGCACACAGGCGCATGTTGGCCAGCATGTCGATGCCTTCGATGTAGCTCTGGGCATTGTGCTTGGGCCCGGAAATGGCGATCCAGCCAGAGCGAAAACCCGCCACGCGGTAGGACTTGGACAGGCCGTTGAACGTCAGGCAGAGCAGGTCCGGGGCCAGGGAGGCGGTGCAGATATGCACGGCGTCATCGTAGAGGATCTTGTCGTAGATCTCGTCGGAGAACACCACCAGGTTGTGCTGGCGTGCCAGTTCGAGCATGCCCAGCAGCACTTCTTTGGAATACACCGCGCCGGTGGGGTTGTTCGGGTTGATGATCACCAGAGCCTTGGTGTTCGGAGTGATCCTGGCCTTGATGTCGGCCAGGTCCGGGAACCAGTCGGCGCCTTCGTCACACAGATAGTGCACCGGGTGGCCACCGGCCAGGGTCACGGCGGCTGTCCACAGCGGGTAGTCCGGCGCCGGTACCAGCACTTCGTCGCCGTTGTTGAGCAGGGCCTGCATGGACATCACGATCAGTTCGGACACGCCGTTGCCCAGGTAGATGTCTTCGATGCCGACACCTTCCACCTGTTTCTGCTGGTAGTACTGCATCACCGCCTTGCGCGCGCTGAACAGGCCCTTGGAGTCACTGTAGCCCTGTGCGGTCGGCAGGTTGCGGATCACGTCCTGGAGGATTTCGTCCGGCGCTTCGAACCCAAACGGCGCCGGGTTGCCGATGTTCAGCTTGAGGATGCGATGGCCTTCCTCTTCCAGGCGTTTGGCGTGCTTGAGCACCGGGCCGCGAATGTCATAGCAGACGTTGGCGAGCTTGTTCGATTTGCTGACCTGCATGGCGATGTGATCCTGAAAATGAACGATCCAGACGGTGTGGGCACGACCGTACTGCGAATCCTGCGAGGTCTGCACCCATAAATACGTTTGAATGCCGGTAGCGCGGGTGCCAGACTGGCGTTTTGAAGAGGCGCAATCATACGTGCCGCCCGATCCATGGAAAAGACACAGATCAGGGTTTTTCAGTTGCCGAGGTGTACCGATGGATAAGTTGGAAAAAACGCTCGAAGAATGGCGGGAAATGCTCGACCCGGCGCAGTACCAGGTGTGTCGCCTCAAAGGCACCGAGCGCCCGTTCTCCGGCAAATACAATGCCACCACCACCGATGGCGTTTACCACTGCATTTGCTGCAACGAGCCACTGTTCGACTCCAGGACCAAGTTCGATGCAGGTTGCGGCTGGCCCAGCTTCTACGAGCCGATTGCCGAGAGCGCCATGATCGAGATTCGTGACGTCAGCCACGGCATGATCCGCACCGAAGTGACCTGCGCCAAATGCGACGCCCACCTGGGTCACGTGTTCCCGGACGGCCCGCCGCCGACCGGCCTGCGTTACTGCATCAACTCGGTGTGCCTGGACCTGGTCCCGCGCTGATTTATCAACACAATCCCCTGTAGGAACCCGGCTTGCCGGCGA
>NZ_JBSVVZ010000059.1:0-43585 GCF_054071875.1 Pseudomonas sp. SDO524_S393
ATGCGATCAAATGTGGGAGCCGGCGGTGCGACGATTCGACTTGCCCGCGATAGGGGCGCCCCAGTTTTTCAGATTAAACTCAGTAGCCATACCGCTTACTGGCCTCGATCGCCAACCCGCTGCCGATACTGCCAAAGATATTGCCTTCCACATGCCGCGCCTGCGGCAGCATCGCCGCCACGCTCTGGCGCAACGCCGGGATCCCGCTGGAACCGCCGGTAAAGAACACCGTGTCCACCTGCTCCACACCGACCGAAGCGTCGGTGAGCAACTGCGCCACGCTGCCGCGCACACGCTCCAGCAAGCTGTCGATGGATGACTCGAACAGTGCCCGGCTCAGGTCCACGCTCAGGCCGGCTTCGATACGATCCAGCGCCACATGGCGGCTGTCTGCGTGGGTCAACTGGATCTTGGTTTCTTCCACTTCCATGGCCAGCCAGTGGCCGGCACGCTGCTCGATGAGCTTGAACAGCCGGTCGATACCGCCGGTGTCCTCGATGTCGTAGCGCATGCTGCCCAGGGCCAGCTGGGATTTCTGCGAGTACACCGAGTTGATGGTGTGCCAGGTGGCCAGGTTCATGTGGTGGCTGGTGGGCATGTAGGCGCCGCTTTTCATGCGGCTGCCGTAACCGAACAGCGGCATCAGGCCCGACAGCGACAGCTGTTTGTCGAAGTCGGTCCCGCCGATGTGCACGCCGCCGGTGGCGAGGATGTCTTCGTGGCGGTTGTCGTGCTGGCGACGCTCCGGAGACAGGCGCACCAGGGAGAAGTCGGAGGTGCCCCCGCCGATGTCGACGATCAGTACCAGTTCTTCCTTGTCGATGGTGGACTCGTAGTCGAACGCCGCAGCAATCGGCTCGTACTGGAACGACACTTCCTTGAAACCCAGCTTGCGTGCGACCTGGGCCAGGGTGTCTTCGGCTTCCTGGTCGGCCAAAGGGTCGTCGTCGACGAAAAATACCGGGCGGCCCAGCACCACCTCTTCGAACTCACGGCTGGCGGCGGCCTCGGCGCGGCTCTTGAGCTGGCCGATGAACAAGCCCAGCAAGTCTTTGAACGGCATCGCGGTGCCCAGCACGCTGGTGTCGTGCTTGATCAACTTGGAACCCAGCAGGCTCTTGAGCGAGCGCATCAGCCGGCCTTCGTAGCCTTCGAGGTATTCGTGCAGCGCCAGGCGACCGTACACCGGACGGCGCTCCTCGATATTGAAGAACACCACCGACGGCAGGGTGATCTTGTCGTCCTCCAACGCGATCAGCGTTTCCATGCCGGGGCGGATCCAGCCGACAGTGGAGTTGGACGTGCCAAAGTCGATACCGCAGGCACGGGCCGGGGATGGGTTGTTCATGTCTATCGGGTTCCGGTCGAAAAACGGCCGCGCAGTGTATGTCAGTCGAAGGCGGATGCGTAGGCCGACCATCCGTTAAATCACGCTTGAAAGTACAGAGTTCGCCCCCACATCAGGTGCATACGGCCAGTGCCGATAACAGGTTGACGTACCCCCCAGGCCACAAGACTCAACAGGTGCAATCCAGCGCACGTTGTGCCTCGGGCTGTGCGATCTCGATTGAGGAAGGTGAACCACCGATGGATTTCAAAGACTACTACAAGATTCTGGGTGTCGAGCCGACGGCTGACGACAAGGCAATCAAGGCCGCGTACCGCAAGCTCGCGCGCAAATACCACCCGGACGTGAGCAAGGAAAAAGACGCGGAAGCCAAGTTCAAGGACGCGTCCGAAGCCTACGAGGCGCTCAAGAGCGCCGACAAGCGTGCCGAGTACGACGAACTGCGCAAGTACGGCCAGCATGGCCAACCGTTCCAGGGACCACCGGGCTGGCAGAGCCGTGGCGGTTTTGGCGGCGGCGGTGGCGAGGACTTTTCGGACTTCTTCAGCTCGATCTTCGGCTCCCGTGGCGACGGCTTCGGTGGCGGCCAGCGCCGTAGCGCCGCGCGCAAGGGCCAGGACG
The DNA here is from genome assembly GCF_054071875.1 of Pseudomonas sp. SDO524_S393. Taxonomy (NCBI): domain Bacteria; kingdom Pseudomonadati; phylum Pseudomonadota; class Gammaproteobacteria; order Pseudomonadales; family Pseudomonadaceae; genus Pseudomonas; species Pseudomonas sp. SDO524_S393. The sequence continues at coordinate 1,970 of NZ_JBSVVZ010000059.1, forward strand.
TGGAAATGCAACTGCTGGTGTCGCTCGAAGAGACGCTGTCCACCGAGTCCAAGCAGATCAGTTTCCAGGTGCCGCAATATGACGCCTCGGGCCGGCACGTCACCAACACCACCAAGAGCCTGAACGTGAAGATCCCCGCCGGCGTGGCCGATGGCGAGCGCATCCGCCTCAAGGCCCAGGGCGCGCCCGGCGTGGGCGGTGGCGCCAATGGCGATCTTTACCTGATCATCAAGTTCGCCGCCCATTCGAAGTTCGAAGTGGAAGGCGAAAACCTGGTGATCACCCTGCCGCTGGCCCCCTGGGAATTGGCGCTGGGCGCGGAAGTGGCGGTGCCGACCCTGACCGGCAAGATCAACCTCAAGGTGCCCGCCGGCAGCCAGAACGGCCAGCGCATGCGCGCCAAGGGCCATGGTTTGATGAACAAGGCCGGGGAGCGCGGTTTCCTCTACGTGCAACTCAAGGCCGTCATGCCCAAGCACGCCGATGACGCGACGATTGCGCTGTGGCAGGAACTGGCGAAAAAAGCCGCGTTCAATCCCCGGGAAAATTTCTGATCCCGCGGCCGAGTAACTAACTACCGCTGAACGCAATCACGGGCATGGTGTGCTGACTCTCCATTTCACAGGAGAGGCACCATGCCCGTTAACCCTGAACTTCCCCCCGCGTCCCTCGGCCAGCATGCTCCGCTGATCGAACAATCCCTGCCCGGCTGGGTCACCCAGGCCACGCCGCAACGACGTGAGGCGCTCAAGCAAAGTCCAGCATCCGTTCCCGACTGGTATCGCCAAGCCTCCCCGGCGCAACGTCAGGCCCTCAATGATGCCGCCGTCGCCAGTTTCACTGCCCAGACCCAACTGGATCAGGCCGTGGCGACCCTGCAAGACATCGACAGCTTCGCCGAGCCCCTGCTGGTCAAGGCATTGCAAGACCAGTTCAACGTGCAGCTGGATGTGCACAAGACGCTGCTGCGGCTGGTCAAACCGGTGGCGCTCGGCGTATTGAACATCGAGATTTCCAGCTTTGAGGCACTGCGCCTTCCTTTGCTGCAAGCGGCACTGCATAACTTCGAAGCCGCCGAAGCCGAATCGGGGGCCTTCCATCATACCTCCGGGTTTATCGGCCAGGACTCACAAGGACAGCAGGCCGCTATCAGTACGTCGTTGAGCGTGGCGCAGTTCATCGAGCTGTGTCGCTCGTTGGATATTGGCGCGAAGTACCAGGCATACCTGAAAGCGTTTTTCTATTCGGACGACGCCGAGGCGCTGGCAACACTGCGCTCGACCTTCACGAGCGCACAAAAGGGAGCCCTGGGTGCCGCCGCTCAGTTGGCGCTGCTGAACAAAGATATTGAGCAGGCCGACTACCGCATGATCCGATCAGTCATCGACGGTGAGACCGCCCCCCGGATTGGCGGCAAGCCGGTCTGGTTTCGCGACCTCGCGTTGATGAACCACCGCATGACCGGCTGCATTGCGTTTGTTATCTGCGAGGCATACGGTTACAGCGACGAGGTGATTCTCTACATTCCCAACGATCCCTTTGCGCCTCTCAAACGCCATACCTGGGCCAGCCTGCGAAGACTGTTCAAACAGCGTTTTACCGCGCGCGACGCGTCATCACCCGGTGATGGCCGCCCCAGCACTTACCAGCGTTTTTTCAGTCAATTCGTTGCCTATGCCGACCGACCGGATTACTTCAGCCAGTTCACGCAAGATGTCTCCGGTACGGTAGTCGACGATCTGCTGATGCCCTTTGCCACTTTGCTTAAACAGATCAGCGAAGGCGGTAACCCGTTCAGGCTGTTCACCGAGATCAAGGGGGCTCCTCCCGCCAGGCAACCCCCCCAGGAGCCTAACGACGATCCCTACCTTGATCCCAAAGCGCTGTCGCGCCCCGGCAACCGACTGTGGGCGGAAAATACCGACCTATGGGACTACCTGTTCGATCGCCATCGTGAGCAACTGATCGCCGACGCACGCAGCCACGCGGTTCCTACCGCCGATGTGGATGCCAGGGTGCGTTCGGAAAAGTTCTCACGCCTTCTCAATATCGGCATGCTGGTGCTCAATGCAGTGGCGATGCTGGTGCCCGTGTTGGGCGAAGTCATGATGGTGGTGATGGTCGGCCAACTGCTGTACGAAACGGTTGAGGGCGCCATTGAGTGGAGTGAAGGCAACCGCAAGGCCGCCAAGGCGCATTTGCTCGATGTGGCAGAAAATATCGCACTGCTCGCGGTCATGACGGGGGCGGGAAAAGGCCTGGCCAAACTGACGGCGGTCAAGCCCGAGCCGGTGATCGAAGCGCTGGAGCCCGTGGTGTCGGCAGACGGCAAAACCCGGTTGTGGAAACCCGACCTCAGCACCTATGAAAGCCCCGTTACTTTGCCTGAAGGTGCACGGCCCAATGCCTCGGGGCAATTTCAGGTCAATGGTAAAACCTACATACGCCAAGCCGGCAAAGTCTATGAAAAAACCTTTGATGAAGCAGCGCAGCGTTGGCGTATCCAGCATCCTACCGATGGCCGCGCGTACGCACCGCCTCTCAGTCACAACGGTGCCGGTGCCTGGCGACACACACTTGAGCGTCCGCAAACCTGGGACCGTCTCACCTTGTTGCGGCGCATGGGGCATGTCACTGAGGCTTTTAACGACGAGCAATTGCTAAGCATCGCCGACATCAGCGGTGTCGGTGATGCGCAATTGCGCAAGATGCACCTGGACAACGCGCCGCCACCAGCGGTCCTCGCAGACACCCTGCGCCTGTTCGAAGCGGATCAGAGGGTGGCGCGGGTGATCGAACAGGTCGAGACCGGCCAGGCCGTGGACGAGCATTACCTCTACGTATTGCCCTTGGTGACCGAGATGCCGCGCTGGCCCCGGGGCCGCGTGCTGCAAGTGTTTGACGGGCCGCAGCTGACAGGGGCATCGATCAAGTATGGTGCTGAGCGGCTTTATCCGGGAGCCCCGTACAAACCGCCTATCCGCATAACCCGTGCAGACGTACTGGGCAGTCAATTGCCGGATCGGATCCTGGCGGCGCTGGATGAATCTGAAGTCACCCAACTGCTGGGCGGCGAGCCGGCCCGGGTGAGGGAAAATCGTGTCCAGGAATTCAGAAAGCAGATCGCCGACCATGCGCGCACGCGTCAGCCGGCGTTGTTTGAAAGTCTTTACCGTGGCAATGCCAGCAAAGACCCGCAGGTGACAAAGCTGCAGCGGTTGTATCCAGGGCTTGGCGAGTCGGGCGCCGAGGCGGTGCTGGCCGACGCTGACGCGCAGCAACTGGCTGACCTGCGTGCCACCGGTCGCGTACCGCTGCGCCTGCAGGAGCAGGCACGCTGGCATGTGCAACAGAATCAGCTGGGTCATGCCATTGCCGGGTTACATATGGAAAATCTGGCCTCAGCCGCCAGCAAGCGCCTGGCCCTGCACACCCTGGCCAGGCTGCCGGGTTGGTCCGACGCTGTGCGTCTGGAGCTGCGCGAGGGGCACATCGGTGGGCGGTTGCTGGAGGCCATCGGCAGCGACTCCGCCACCCAGCGCAAATATGTGGTCAAGAGTGGCCCGATGTTCCAGGCATTCAACGAGCGTGGCGAGGCGCTCAACAGCCTGCCGCGCCAGGGTGACAACTTCTACGCGTCGATCATGCACGCGTTGCCCGATGGTTCACGCCAGGCCCTCGGTGTTCCGCAGGTGGCGCAGAGCGCGCAATTGCGCCGGGCAATCATTGACCAGGCGGTACGCCAGCGGCCCGAATCCCGAGCCATTGTCGACGGTGGTACGAGGAAAAAGCGCTGGTTCAAGCCCCCGCAACGCATTTCTGCACAGTTGATCGGTTACCCCGCCAGTGGCGGCGGCCAATTTCACGCACCTCTGCTGGAAAGCCGGGTGCGTGACGTTTACCCGCAACTCACCGACGGTCAGGTCAATGGTTTTATCTTGCAGCGGATGGTGGCCGGTGACAGCGAGCAGCAGATTTTCAACTTGCTCAACAACCGTCTGCGCGAGTGGCAAAGCCTTGAGGCAACCCTCGGTCAATGGGTGCTTGAGCAGCCCCCGCAGCCACGCCGTGATGCGTTATCAGAAATCAACGGACGACGGCAAGCGGCGCAGGCCATCAAAGATTGCTGGAGGGCATCGCCCCTGGCGGAATTGCCACGTTTGGGGGACCTGAATCTTTTCCTGGACGAGCCACTGCCGCCCCTGGACGCGGACTTTTCCCATGTGCGCAGCCTGAGTATCGGCGGGCGCGGCATCAGCGACACCAATATCGAGCAGGTGCTCGGGTATTTCGCCGAGGTGCAGGAGCTGACAGTCATCGTCACCCACCCGCAGTTGCGCACCGTGCCTGCGGCGCTTGCCAAGGTGCCGAAGGTGTCACGGCTGCATATCGCTTCGAACTTCGCCTTCGACGCCGAGCAAACTGCACGACTGTCAACGCTCACCGGGCTGACTGAGCTGCACTTGGATGGCGCCGTGCCCCCTGGGCATGTATTGGATGTCAGCCAGATGCAGCAACTGCGCGATTTGAAGATAAGCCGAAGCTATCAGGCAGGACTGCCCACCGGGGTTCTGGACCTGCCGCTGCTGGAGCGTTTGGACCTTAAAGGTACCGCCATCAGCAGTTTGCCAGCGCGTCTATACGAACCGGGGCACGAGCGCCTGTGGTCAGGCTTGTCCCTGGACTGGTCATGGTTTGCACGGGAAGACTTCCGCCAAGCCTATGACTATGTCCGCAGTCAGCCTGTGCATCTGCTGGACCAGGAAGAAATGGTCAGTGGCTATTGCAAGGGCCAGTTGCAGCGCCTGGCCCGGCTGGACAGCGGTGGTACTTATTTCCCGCCGCTGCTCGGCCAGGCCGGAGAGTTGCAGCCGCTGTTCCTCCAGCTTTGGCCCGATGCCGCGGCGCGCTGGTCGGCTATTGAGGCGTTGACGGCGCAGCACGATCTTTTTGTGCAACCCCTGGAAGCCTGGGTTACCAACGGCGTATCCATGGAAGTCATACAGCGCAATAACATGGCAGGCGATCTCAAACGCAGTTGGTACCAGGGTTTGCTCAAGCGCTATGGCGCGCGGCAGTATTCGGCAGACCTGGAGTTGCCCCGCGTGCGAATCAGCGAGTTCCCCCCGATGCCCCAACAGGGTTTCGAGCATGTGCAATCGCTGAACTTCAAAGGTGCCCGTTTGCCCGCGCAGACTTTGCCGGGTTTTGTGAGTGGCTTCAGCGGCCTGCGCGCTCTGAACCTGGGGGATTGCAGCCTCGCCGACCTGCCTTTGGATGCAGGTGATTGGGCGGGGCTGGAACATCTGGACCTGAGCCACAATCCGCTTGAAGGTCTGGATGTCGGCGCGATGGTCCACCTGCGTACGCTGGGGTTGAGCCACACCAGCCTGTCGGCTTGGCCCTTGGGTTGGGAGAATTTGCCTGCACTGGAATGGCTTGATTTGCGCGGCAGCCACATCACCCAAGTGCCGCAGGGGGTGCTGGCCGATGACGCGGCCGTCCTGAGCACCAACCTGCTTGGCACACCGTTGACCGAGGCGGCCAGCTCGCACTGGGCTGCGGCCATGCAGCGGGTGGAACTGAACCAGGGGCTGCCGGCAGGCACCCTGGAGCGTTTTGGCCTGGAGCCCGTTCCCGAGCGGTTTCCACCTCAGGAAACCGGCGGTTCATTGACCCATCACTTATTGCCCTTGCCCGCTCCGCAAGCGGCGAGCAGCTCGCCGCAGCAACGCGTGTTGCGCCTATGGCCTGAACTTCAGGCTGACGAGCTGCAGCGCTGGGCCACACGGATGGCCGACGAAGGGGTGAGCGAGCAACAGTTGCATACCCGGCTCGATGGGTGGAGTGGCCAGTTCGAGGCACTGGTGCGCCAGCTCAATGGCTGGCTGTTCACCCGTGAAGCCCGTGGCTCAACGTGGGTGGTGAACGCCCAGATCCGCCGGCAGGCGGCTCTGCGGATCGTTGGCGCCTGGCGCGAGGGGTTGTGCGTGCGCGCTGTCGAACCGCTACGAAGCCTCGAACTGGAAGGCTTGCAATTGGGCGATCTGCCCCGGCTTCCCGACGCATTCGGGCACATTGAAACCTTGAACGCCGCGGGTGTGCTGCTTTCCGAGACTGGCTCCGAAGGTTTCTTCGAAGCGTTTCCCCGTGTTCGGACGCTGGTACTCAATAACAATGCGTTGAGCGAATTGCCCCGAGGGGTTGCAGGCATGGCGCACCTGGAACGCCTGGAGCTGGCGGGGAACCTGCTCGCCGAGGGTGACGGGTTGTGTGCCACCCTGGCGCGATACCCCAACCTGCAGTGGCTGGACGTGAGCCAGAATCAGCTGGATGTTTTCAGCGTCGACGGTCTATCGCGCCTGCAAACCCTGGATATCAGCAGCAACCGCTTGGAGGAGTGGCCCGACGCAGTGTTGCAGTCGAGCGCCCTGCGTACCCTGGACCTGCGCAACAACAACATCGAGTCCATACCCTCCGAGGCTCTCGACGGAACTCATGATCAATTGATGGAGGGCGTCGACCTGTCCGACAACATTGAATTGTCACGCGACAGCCTGGAGCGCTTACAGGCGTACGCTGCTGATACAGAGCGTCCCGCGACTCTAGGACTGAGCCGTCGTGAGATCGAGGAGTTGCTGGACGACAGCCCGCAAAGCGACGCAGAGGCCGTGGAGTCCGATGAGGAACTGCCCGAACCGCCGCCGGTGGATGAACAGGTGGGTGGTTGGTTGGGTAGCGTGCCGGTCGACGAGCAGAATCTTCGTCGTGAACGGTGGGCGCAATTGCTGAGAGAACCGGGCAATGCGGCATTCTTCCACCTGCTCGAACGCCTGCAAGACACCGAGGAATACCGACTGGCGCGTGCCGATCTGACTCACCGGGTCTGGAGGGTGATGGACGCCGTCAACGATGATGCCGAGTTGCGCGGCACCGTGTTTGCCATGTCCAGCACCCACGGCACCTGCGTTGACGGGCGCATGCTCACCTTCAGCAACCTGGAGATCAAGGTTTTCGAACATGATGCCTTACAACGCATCGACCCCACGCGCTTGGATCAGAAAGGCCCGGCCCTGTTGAAGCTGGCGCGTCAGCTGTTCCGCCTCGACAAGGTTGAAGCCTTGGCCAGCCAGGAAGCCAGTCCGGGCATGGACGCGGCCGAAGTGCGCCTGGAATACCGTATCGGCCTGCGTGATGCGTTGGACTTGCCGGGGCAGCCGGCGTACATGAAGTTCGGCAGGCCCCTGCGCGGCGCAGAGCAGAGCCAGGCGCTGGAGGCCGTGCGTGCGGCGGAAAGCTCCGAGGCGTTTTATGAGTACTTGATTAACGTCGATTACTGGGCTGCTTATCTTGAGGAAAAGTACCCCGCCGAGTTCGCCGAGCTGGAACGCGTCAAATCGCAAAAGCGCGAGGCGTTGGAAATCGCCCATCCGCAGATCGACCAGCAATACGCCGAAGCTGCGACCATGCTGGATATCGAGTTGTCCACGGCGCGCAATGAAAAACTGATCGCCCTGTCACGTCGGGAAGTCGCCGAGCAGCCCCCCAACGCCAGATGATCTTGTGCCCGTTTAATCGCCCCGCAGGGCTCAGAACAGGAAATACCGCTGGGCCATCGGCAACACCTCCGCCGGCTCGCACCACAGCAACACCCCGTCGGCCTTGACCTGATAGGTCTGCGGGTCGACCTCGATATCCGGCAGGTAATCGTTGTGGATCAGGTCGGTTTTCTGCACTGCGCGGCAACCCTTGACCACGGCGATCTGTTTTTTCAACCCCAGGGCTTCGGGCACTCCGGCGTCCTGGGCGGCCTGGCTGATAAAGGTCAGGCTGGTGGCGTGCAATGAACTGCCGAAGCTGGCGAACATGGGACGGTAGTGCACCGGTTGCGGCGTGGGGATCGAGCCGTTGATGTCGCCCATCAGGCTGGAGGCAATCGCGCCGCCCTTGAGGATCAGTGTCGGCTTGATACCAAAGAAGGCCGGGCGCCACAGCACCAGGTCGGCCCATTTGCCGACTTCGATGGAGCCGACGATATGGCTCACGCCGTGGGTGATCGCCGGGTTGATGGTGTACTTGGCGATGTAGCGCTTGACGCGGAAGTTGTCGTTGCCTGCGCCGTCACCGGGCAGGGCGCCGCGCTGTTTTTTCATTTTGTCGGCGGTTTGCCAGGTGCGGGTGATCACTTCGCCTACGCGGCCCATGGCCTGGCTGTCGGAACTGATCATGGAGAACGCGCCGAGGTCGTGCAGGATATCTTCGGCGGCAATGGTCTCGCGGCGGATGCGGCTTTCGGCGAAGGCCACGTCTTCGGCGATGCTCGGATCGAGGTGGTGGCAGACCATCAGCATGTCGAGGTGTTCGTCGATGGTGTTGCGGGTAAACGGGCGCGTCGGGTTGGTCGAACTCGGCAAGACGTTGGGGAAACCGCAGGCCTTGATGATGTCCGGCGCGTGACCGCCACCGGCCCCTTCGGTGTGGTAGGTGTGGATGGTACGGCCCTTGAGCGCGGCCAGGGTGGCTTCGACAAAACCGGACTCGTTGAGGGTGTCGCTGTGGATCGCCACCTGCACGTCGTACTCGTCGGCCACGCCCAGGCAGTTGTCGATGCTGGCCGGCGTGGTGCCCCAGTCTTCGTGCAGCTTCAAACCGATGGCGCCGGCCTTGACCTGTTCGATCAGCGGCTCCGGCAAGCTGGCGTTGCCCTTGCCGGTGAAACCGATGTTCATCGGGAACGAATCGCTGGCCTGGAGCATGCGCGCCAGGTGCCAGGGCCCTGAGGTGCAGGTGGTGGCATTGGTACCGGTGGCCGGCCCGGTGCCGCCGCCGATCATGGTGGTGACGCCGCTGGTCAGCGCTTCTTCGATCTGTTGTGGGCAGATGAAATGCACATGGGTGTCGATACCGCCTGCGGTGAGGATCATGCCCTCGCCGGCAATTACCTCGGTGCTGGCGCCGATGGCCATGGTCACGCCGGGCTGCACATCCGGGTTGCCGGCCTTGCCGATGGCGTGGATGCGACCGTTCTTCAGGCCGACGTCGGCCTTGACGATGCCCCAGTGGTCGATGATCAGCGCGTTGGTGATCAGGGTGTCGACCACTTCATGGGCGAGTAACTGGCTTTGGCCCTGGCCATCGCGGATGACCTTGCCGCCGCCGAATTTCACTTCTTCGCCGTAGATCGTGAAGTCTTTTTCCACTTCGACGAACAGCTCGGTGTCGGCCAGGCGGACCTTGTCACCGACGGTGGGGCCGTACATGTCGGCGTAGGCTTGGCGGCTGATTTTCATGTGGTTGCCCTGAAGATGTTTGTTGAATGTGAGATCGCTATCGCGGGCAAGTCGAATCGTCGCACCGCCGCTCCCACAGGTTGAATTGTGAATACATTCCCAATGTGGGAGCTGGCTTGCCTGCGAAGAGGCCCTAAAGGTCGCCCATGATCCGCCCGGCAAAGCCGAACACCCGGCGCCCGCCGCTCAAATCCACCAACTCCACCTCGCGACTCTGCCCCGGCTCGAAGCGCACCGCCGTCCCCGCCGGGATATTCAGGCGCATGCCCCGGCTGGCTGTACGGTCAAAGGTCAGCGCGTCGTTGGTCTCGAAAAAATGATAATGCGAGCCCACCTGGATCGGTCGGTCGCCGCTGTTGGCCACGCTCAGGGTGACGGTGCGGCGGCCCGCGTTGAGTTCGATCTCGCCAGGCTGGATCTGATATTCGCCAGGAATCATGCAGGTTGCCCCAGGGTCTTGAAGTAGATGGCGGTCGGGCTGTAGCGCCCGTCCGGGCTTTGGCAGTAGTCGGGCAGTTCACCGACCTTGATATAGCGCAACGACTGGTAGAAGGCTTCGGCCGGTGAGCCGGCCTCGGTGTCCAGGTACAGCAGGCCGCGCTGGTGCTGGCGCGCGGCGAGTTCCAGGGTGTTCATCAATTGCTGGCCCAGCCCATGGCGACGTGCGCTGCTGTGCACCAGCAGCTTTTGCACCTCGGCGCGGTTAAGGCCATTGGCTTTCTGGCACAGCGCCAATTGCACGCTGGCGATCACCTGTTCATCGCGCACCACCACCCATAGCAACAGGCTGGCGTCTTTGATGCTTGCCTGTACGCCGTGCAAATACTCGCGGGCCTGGGCGTCGTCGAAGTCGGCCATGAAACCGACGGAGGCGCCGTGCCTGACTGCGTCCAGCAGCAGCTCGATCAAGCCCGACCGATAGTGGGCAAAGCTTTCAGCATTGACCCGACGCAGTTGCGCAGCACTCATCGACGTCACTCCTTGGGCGGTTCGGCGCCCGGGTTCAAGGCCAATTGCATAAAGGTCAGGTCCAGCCAGCGGCCGAACTTGATACCCACTTGGGGCATTTGCCCGGTGGTGATGAACCCCAGGCGCTCGTGCAGGCGGATCGAGGCCAGGTTGCCGCTTTCGATGGCGGCGACCATCACATGTTTACCGCCGCTGCGCGCGCGTTCGATCAACGCCTCCATCAGGCGCGGGCCCAGGCCCTTGCCGCGCTGGTTGCTGCGCACGTACACCGAGTGTTCGACGCTGTAGCGAAAACCTTCGAAAGGCCGCCAGTCACCAAAAGAGGCGTAGCCGGTGACTTCATCGTTTTCCACCGAGACCAGGATCGGATAGCCCTGGGCATGGCGCGCACTGAACCAGGCTTGGCGGTTGCCCAGGTCGACGGGTTGTTCGTTCCAGATCGCCGTGGTGTTGAGCACCGCGTCGTTGTAGATGTCGCGGATCGCCGGCAGATCGCTTTGGGTTGCGTCACGAATCATGCTCGGGCCTCACGCGATCGGTTGGTGGACGGTGACCAGCTTGGTGCCATCGGGAAACGTGGCTTCCACCTGGATGTCCGGGATCATTTCCGGAATGCCTTCCATCACCTGCTCGCGACTGAGCAGGGTGGTGCCGTAGTGCATCAGGTCGGCCACGGTGCGGCCATCGCGTGCGCCTTCCATCAAGGCCGCGGAGATGTAGGCGATGGTTTCCGGGTAGTTGAGCTTCACACCGCGTGCCAGGCGGCGTTCGGCGACGAGGCCGGCGGTGAAGATCAGCAGTTTGTCTTTTTCCCGTGGGGTCAGGTCCATGGTTCAAGGTCCTTCATAAATACATTCTCAAATACACCAGAGATTCAATGTGAAAGCCGCTTTGTGTGGGGGGCAGATTCCACATTTAGATCTTCATGTGCTCCAGATTCGGGGTGGAACAGCTTCTCGGCCCAGTACGGCAGGGCGTAGCAACTTCCATAAATCAATCAACCAGGCCCGTGCATGCAGCGCTTCACTGGCCAGGCAACGGGCAACCAGCAGGCCGGGCAGTTGGGTCAGGTCACCGCGCACTCCATGGGGCAGGGCGCGGCAGTCTTCCAGTAATTCAGGGGCAATCTCGGCGGTCAGCAGCAGCGTGGCAAACACCGGGTGCCCGTCCAGGCCGATGGGCGAGTCGAGCAAACCGTCGGCGCCTGCAATGCGCTGGCGCTCATGCCAGAGCAACTGGCCGTCACGGCGAATATCCAGATGCGATTGAAAGTGGCCGAGGTCGAAGCGCTCGTCACTGGCGGGCCGACCCAGGGCGACGACATCCCAGTAGAACAGGCGCGCATCCCCCTTGAGCTCGATGCGCGTGGTGAGCTCGGCCTGTGCGGCACTGAACACGATGGTTTCCTGGGGCAGCCATTCCAGGGTGGCACCGGCTTCAACGGTGAGCTCCACCTGTTGGAACGCAGGGCTCTTGGCGCGGTACCACTTGGCCGCGCCGGGGCTGGTCAATTGCGCCCAGGCACCTTCGGCGACATGGGCGCTGATGTCCAGGCGGTCCCCGCCGGCAATCCCGCCAGGCGGGTGCACGATGATGTGCTGACACACCTCGGGGCCTTCGGCGTACAGGTGTTTTTGCACCCGCAGGGGGCCGAGGTGGCGACGCATGACCGGGCGTGTGGTGTCGCCGAAGCGCGCATAACCCAGTTCCAGCTCGGCATGCCAGCTGGGGGTGAACAGGGCAGGGGTAACGGGCAGGTTCATGGCAAGGTGCTTATCGTCAGGACGCTACAGATTAGATGGTAACGAGGCCTCTGACACCCTCGCTTTCCATATTTTCACCTTTGCCCTGCTGCACGATTTCACCCCGTGACATCACCAGGTACTGGTCCGCCAGTTCGGCGGCGAAATCATAGAATTGCTCCACCAGCAAAATGGCCATATCGCCCCGGGCAGCGAGCTTCTTGATCACCGCGCCGATCTCCTTGATCACAGACGGTTGGATCCCTTCGGTGGGCTCATCGAGAATCAACAGCCGCGGGCGGCTGGCCAGGGCGCGGCCAATTGCCAACTGCTGTTGCTGGCCGCCGGACAGGTCGCCGCCACGGCGATGTTTCATTTGCAGCAACACCGGGAACAGCTCGTAGATAAACGCCGGCACTTCTTTGGCCTCGGAACCGGGGAAGCGTGAAAGGCCCATCAGCAGGTTTTCTTCCACCGTCAGCCGCCCGAAAATCTCCCGGCCCTGGGGCACGTAGGCGATGCCGGCGTGCACGCGCTGGTGCGGCTTGAGCGCGGTGATGGTCTTGCCTTCCCAGTTCACCGCGCCTTCTTTGGCCGGCAGCAAACCCATCAAGCACTTGAGCAGGGTAGTCTTGCCCACGCCATTACGGCCAAGCAAACAGGTGACTTCGCCGACCTTCACGTCAAAGCTCAGCCCGCGCAGGATGTGGCTCCCGCCGTAGTACTGGTGCAGTTTGTCGACTTGCAGCATGTTCAAATTCTCCTCAATTCCCTGACTGGAACCGGATCAACTGTGGGAGCTGGCTGTGGCTGGGTTAGCGACCGAGGTACACCTCGATCACCCGCTCGTTTTCCTGCACCTGTTCCAGCGAACCCTCCGCCAGCACGCTGCCCTGGTGCAACACGGTCACGTGGTCGGCAATCGAGCCGACAAAGCCCATGTCGTGTTCCACCACCATCAGCGAATGCTTGCCCGCCAGGCGCTTGAACAGTTCAGCCGTAAACTCGGTTTCGGCGTCCGTCATGCCCGCCACCGGTTCGTCCAGCAGCAACAGTTGCGGGTCCTGCATCAGCAGCATGCCGATCTCCAGGAACTGCTTCTGGCCGTGGGACAGCAAACCCGCCTGGCGCTGTACCGACGTGGTCAGGCGGATGGTGTCGAGCACTTCGTCGATGCGGTCTTTCTGTTCGCCACTCAAGCGCGCACGCAGGCTGGCCCACACGGATTTGTCGGTTTTCTGCGCCAGCTCCAGGTTTTCGAACACGCTCAGCGCTTCGAACACCGTGGGCTTCTGGAACTTGCGGCCGATGCCGGCCTGGGCGATCTGCACTTCGCTCATGCTCGTCAAGTCGAGGGTTTCGCCAAACCAGGCCTTGCCGTGGCTGGGGCGGGTCTTGCCGGTGATCACGTCCATCAGCGTGGTCTTGCCTGCGCCGTTGGGGCCGATGATGCAACGCAGCTCGCCGACGCCGATATACAGGTTCAAGTCGTTGAGCGCCTTGAAACCGTCGAAGCTGACGCTGATGTCTTCCAGGGTCAAAATCGTGCCGTGACGGGTATTGAGGCCCTTGCCGGCGGCCTGGCCGATGCCGATGGCATCGCGGCCGCTGCCGGCGTCGAAAAGGGGTTCAAGCATGACGTTCCTCACTTCTTCAGCAGCCCGATGATGCCCTTGGGCAGGTACAGGGTGACGATGATGAACAGCGCTCCCAGGAAGAACAGCCAGTATTCCGGGAAGGCCACGGTGAACCAGCTCTTCATGCCGTTCACCACCCCCGCGCCGAGCAACGGGCCGATCAGCGTGCCGCGCCCGCCCAGGGCCACCCATACGGCGGCTTCGATGGAGTTGGTCGGGGACATTTCGCTGGGGTTGATGATGCCCACCTGCGGCACATACAACGCCCCGGCCAAGCCGCACAGCACCGCGCTCAATACCCACACGAACAACTTGAAACCGCGCGGATCGTAGCCGCAGAACATCAGGCGGTTCTCGGCATCGCGCAATGCGGTCAGCACGCGACCGAACTTGCTCTTCGCCAGGCGCCAGCCGATGTACAGGCTGGCCACCAGCAACAGCACCGTGGCCACGAACAACACCGCCCGCGTGCCGGGCTCGGTGATGCCGAAGCCGAGGATGCTGCGAAAGTTGGTGAAGCCGTTGTTACCGCCAAACCCCGTCTCGTTGCGAAAGAACAGCAACATTCCGGCGAAGGTCAGCGCCTGGGTCATGATCGAGAAATACACGCCCTTGATCCGTGAGCGAAACGCGAAGAAGCCGAACACCAGCGCCAGCACACCCGGGGCCAATACCACCAGGCACAGGGCCCAGAGGAAATGCTCGGTGCCCGCCCAATACCACGGCAATTCAGTCCATGAGAGGAAGGTCATGAACGCCGGCAGTTCATCGCCGGAAGCCTGGCGCATCAGGTACATGCCCATCGCATAACCACCCAGCGCGAAGAACAGGCCGTGGCCGAGGGACAACATGCCCGCATAACCCCACACCAGGTCCAGGGCCAGGGCGACGATGGCGTAGCAGAGGATCTTGCCCACCAGTGTCAGGGTGTAGGCCGAAACATGCAGGGCGCTGTCCGCCGGCAGCAGCGAAAGCAACGGCAACGTGAGCAGCACGACGAGGACCGCCACGCCCACGGCCATCGTTACCTTGGGGCCGGCCTTTTGCGTGGCCGTCAGCATCAATGGTTGGTTCATCAGTCGATCACCCGTCCTTTCAGTGCGAAGAGTCCTTGCGGGCGTTTCTGGATAAACAGAATGATCAGCGCGAGGATCAGGATCTTGCCGAGCACGGCACCGATCTGCGGTTCGAGAATCTTGTTGGCGATGCCCAGGCCGAACGCCGCCATGACGCTACCGGCCAACTGGCCGACACCGCCGAGCACCACCACCAGGAACGAGTCGATGATGTAGCTCTGGCCGAGGTCCGGGCCGACGTTGCCGATCTGGCTCAGCGCTACGCCGCCCAGTCCTGCGATGCCGGAGCCGAGGCCGAAGGCGAGCATGTCCACGCGCCCGGTGGGCACGCCGCAGCAGGCGGCCATGTTGCGGTTCTGGGTGACGGCGCGCACGTTGAGGCCCAGGCGGGTCTTGTTCAGCAGCAGCCAGGTCAGCACCACCACGCACAGCGCAAACGCGATGATCACGATGCGGTTGTACGGCAGCACCAGGTTGGGCAGCACCTGGATGCCGCCGGAAAGCCACGCGGGGTTCGACACTTCAACGTTCTGCGCACCGAACACCAGGCGCACCAACTGGATCAGCATCAGGCTGATGCCCCAGGTGGCCAACAGGGTTTCCAGGGGGCGGCCATACAGATGGCGAATCACCGTGCGCTCCAGTGCCATGCCGATGGCGGCGGTCACGAAGAACGCGACCGGCAGTGCGATCAACGGGTAGAACTCGATGGCCGCGGGCATGTAGCGCTGCATCAGCAACTGCACCGCATAGGTGGAATAGGCGCCGAGCATCAGCATCTCGCCGTGGGCCATGTTGATCACCCCGAGCAAGCCGAAGGTGATCGCCAGGCCCAGGGCCGCCAGCAACAGGATCGAGCCCAGGGACATGCCGCTGAAGGCCTGGCCGAGGATCTCGCCGAATATCAGTTTGCGCTTGACCTGGGCCAGGCTGGTTTCGGCGGCGGTGTGCACGGCGGTATCGGTCTCAACGCCAGGGGCCAGCAGCGCTTCAAGGCGCGTGCGGGCCAGCGGGTCGCCGGTATTGCCGAGCAGGCGCACGGCGGCGAGGCGCACCACGGGGTCGGGGTCGACCAGTTGCAGATTGGCCAGGGCCAGGCTGAGGGCGGTGTGCACGTCCTCGTTGGTTTCGCTGGCGACCTGCTGGTCGAGGAATTTGAGCTGCGCAGGTTGTGCGCTTTTTTGCAGAACTTGTGCAGCGGCCAGGCGAACTTTCGGGTCGGCGGCGAGCAGTTGCTGGCTGGCCCGTACGTTGTCGATCAGGCCGCGCAGGCGGTTGTTCAGGCGCACGGTTTTGGTTTCACCGTTGACCGTGAGTTGGCCTTGTTGCAGGGCGTCCACCAACTCGATGCGCGCAGGATCCGGCTGGGCGGCCCAGTCCTGGAGCAGCTTGGCTTGTTGGGCGGGGTTGGCGGACAGGAAGTCGTCGGCGTCGCTGGCGTGTGCGGCGAAGGGCAGCACAAGCAGGGCCGTGAGGATGAAGCGGTACAGGGCAGTGGGCATATTCTTGGGCCTTGCTCGAACTAATGTGGGAGCTGGCTTGCCTGCGATAGCGGTGTATCAGATACACCGAGTCGTCTGCATCGCAGGCAAGCCAGCTCCCACAGGGATTGTGTCGGCCTCAAGTGCCGGCACCCCTCGGATCAGTTGCTCTTGACGGCGTAATCCGGCTTCTTGTCGTTACCCGGGATGTACGGGCTCCACGGCTGGGCACGGATCGGCTCCTGGGTCTGCCACACCACCGAGAACTGCCCGTCGGCCTGGATCTCGCCGATCATCACCGGCTTGTGCAGGTGGTGGTTGGTCTTGTCCATGGTCAGGGTGAAGCCCGACGGCGCGGCGAAGGTCTGGCCGGCCAGGGCTTCACGTACTTTGTCGACGTCGGTGGACTTGGCTTTCTCCGCCGCCTGCGCCCACATGTGGATGCCCACGTAGGTGGCTTCCATCGGGTCGTTGGTCACGGCCTTGTCCGCGCCCGGCAGGTTGTGGGCCTTGGCATAGGCCTTCCAGTCGGCGACGAATTTCTTGTTCACCGGGTTCTCCACCGACTGGAAGTAGTTCCAGGCGGCGAGGTTGCCCACCAGCGGTTTGGTGTCGATACCGCGCAGTTCTTCTTCACCCACCGAGAACGCCACCACGGGTACTTCGGTCGCCTTCAGGCCCTGGTTGGCCAGCTCTTTGTAGAACGGCACGTTGGAGTCGCCGTTCACGGTGGAAATCACCGCGGTTTTGCCGCCGGCGGAGAACTTCTTGATGTTGGCGACGATGGTCTGGTAGTCGGAATGGCCGAACGGGGTGTAGACCTCTTCGATGTCTTTATCGGCGACGCCTTTGGAGTGCAGGAACGAACGCAGGATCTTGTTGGTGGTGCGCGGGTACACATAGTCGGTCCCCAGCAGGAAGAAGCGCTTGGCGCTGCCGCCTTCTTCGCTCATCAGGTATTCCACCGCCGGGATCGCTTGCTGGTTGGGCGCCGCGCCGGTGTAGAACACGTTCGGCGACATCTCTTCACCTTCGTACTGCACCGGGTAGAACAGCAGGCCGTTGAGCTCTTCGAACACCGGCAACACCGATTTGCGCGACACCGAGGTCCAGCAGCCGAACACCACAGCCACCTTGTCCTGGGTCAGCAGCTGGCGGCCCTTTTCAGCGAACAACGGCCAGTTGGACGCCGGGTCCACCACCACAGGTTCCAGCATCTTGCCGTTCACACCGCCCTTGGCGTTGATCTCGTCGATGGTCATCAGCGCCATGTCTTTGAGCGACGTTTCGGAGATGGCCATGGTGCCGGACAGCGAGTGCAGGATGCCGACCTTGATGGTCTCGGCGGCCTGTACGGTCCAGGTCATGCCCATGGCGGCAATGGATGCCGAAAGAGTGAAAGCCTTGATCAAGCTGCGACGCTTCATGGTGCGATCTCCGAGAACCCAAGTGTTGTTGTTGGACAGATGGGAGGGCGATTGCAAGGGCTGTGCCTGCTTTGCCGAGGGCCGTATTCAAGGCGCGCACAGGCCGTGGATGCCGTCGGCGCGCACTGAATCGGCGCCGGATCGGTGGGCTGAAAAGGGTGGGGCACTGTCTTGGTGCGAGGAGCGGTTAACTATGT
Source organism: Pseudomonas sp. SDO524_S393 (assembly GCF_054071875.1). Lineage (NCBI taxonomy): Bacteria > Pseudomonadati > Pseudomonadota > Gammaproteobacteria > Pseudomonadales > Pseudomonadaceae > Pseudomonas > Pseudomonas sp. SDO524_S393. The sequence continues at coordinate 19,789 of NZ_JBSVVZ010000059.1, forward strand.
AGCGCCCTCTGAATCAGAGGGTGTTCAGGATGATGGAACATTCAAATATGTTCCAAGGAGTCATCATGGACGATCAACCCCTGCGCGAAAAACGCGCAACCCTGGCGCGCGGTCACGCCAAACTCGGCACGCTGAGTCCCGCCTTCAAAAGCGCGGATGAAGTGGCGCGCTACCTCCATGGTCGGGTAGGCCAGAATCTGCAGGTGGAGTACGGCAGCGTGATTCTGCGGCGTTCAGTCGACGGGCTTTTCGTCGGCACTGAGCCGATTTCGGACCGGCCGACCGTGTTCAACTTCAATCTTTTGCTCGACAACAATGCGGGCAATACGGCTTACCTTGAGCCGGAGGGGTATCAGATCGTTGCCAGCTGGCATACGCACCCCAATAGCGCTGCGCAGACTGCCCGCCGTAATCCCAAATGGACCGCGCACCAGGTCACGGCCTTCCTGGATTTTTATTCTTCAGAAGACGTGCTGTTCAGTTATCAGAACCGCCGTCAGTTCAACACCGCTTATCTGTCAGGCCCTGCCGGTACGCTGCTCGCGTTTCAGTTCGATGAGTCGCCTGCGGCCGCTAACTATTACCGATGGCTGGCGACCGATGGTAGCTTCGACTCCCCGGATGCCCACGATGGAACGCTGGAGGGTTTTTACAAGAAGCTGGCGTCGGTAGGGCGTCTGGTCTTTTTGCTCGGCAGCCCTTATTGGGGCGGATCCGTGGGCAAGGTTCCGGCTGATTGGGAACCCTACAAACCATGGCCGGTGTTCCCGGACGTACCGCGTGCACTGGCGCAGGCTGCGTCGCAGGTCCAGCGAACACCCAATGTGCGCCAGCAGGTATTGATTTTGGAGGCCGATACAGAGGTGGCCTATTTCGCGCGTGACCCCGACCCGCTCGATGACGCGGTGAAAGACTTGCCCAGGTTTCCCGTTGGCTACCACCTGTACGGTATTTACGTTCACTCTCGGCCACTGCCTGTTCAATACCCCACGCTGGAAAGCTGGCTGTATAAAAACTTCATCAGCCCGCTGGAGCTTGCTCAGCACATCGTGCGGTTTCGTCAGTACGGTCAGGGACCGCAATCCATTCTGGGCGCATCGTTGTATATCCGCCTGCGGGACGAGGCGGTATTGCGCTATCGCTTCTCCGGCTCGGCGCTAGAGTCCCAGCTCTTCACCCAGGCGCAAGATGGCCAGGTGTCCGACAACGGTCAACAAGCCGCGTTGCTCGATGGCTCGATGCTGACGCGCGACTTCGTGCGACAGGTAGCAGCTGCCGGCGAGCTGACGGTCGAAAAAACCAGTGCACTGTGGGATCGCATGGGCGTGGTCGATGAACATTGGTTGCCCTATTCCCGGTTTACCCTGCCGTCCTTGAGCAATGCGTTCTTGTCAGCCGACGACGCGGCGCGTTTTGTTCATGGAAATATCGGTAAGCGGCGCGAGCAGGTACTCGGCGGGATGATCCTCAAGCGTGCCGACGGACGCTTTGTCGTGACCGAGCCGGTCCTCGCCGGGCCTCGGCCCTTTGCTTTCAACGGGCTCTACCCGGTCGACCGCCAGGGCAATCCGATTATCCTGCACGCCGGACATAGCCTGCATGCGCGTTATGCATCGCGGGTGGCACTGTCGCTGACCGACCCGGCCTATATTGCTCGGTTCAAATGGACCCGACAGGAGGCAGAGCTGGGGGCGCAGATGTTTCATCCGCAGGATGTGGAGGACCTCTTGCGCACGGAGCTGGTGGGTTATCTGTCCGGTGCCGAGGATAGCCTGATTGCGTGCGCCCCGTCGTTCACCTCCTCGGATTGGCGCAAGCAATGGATGGTTGAGTCTGTTGATGGCGTGAGTGCACAGGCAAAAAGCTTGCGTGACGGTACGACCAAACCCGCCGATGTCGTCAGGACGCTGGCCGAATCGGGCAAGTTAAAGGTGGTCATCGGCAACGCGCTGTGGGGGCCAGCCGACTTTGTCGAGGTGGACTGGGGGCCCTGGGTGCGCGCACTTGAGTTCCAGCGCCCAATGACGGTCAGCCATGGACCCATTTTCAGGCGTGCGGACGACGCCGCCAACGACCTGCATCGACGCGACCCGTTGGATCACGCGCAGCATTTTGTCAGCCGTTACTTTGCTTTCATCCTCAAGCACGAAAGCCGGGAGGAATACGTTGCCAGTGAGCTGATCCCGGTGACGGCCAAATCACCCCTGCTGTCCCTCAAGAGTCTGTATGGCGCCCAATTGCCCGAAGGCTTCGAGTGCCACAGCCTGTATTACGCCAACCAGTTTGTCGGAAATGGCTCGGCCACTTGGTTGAAGCAGGTGTTCATCGAGCCTGAGGACTTGAGTGAGGCGATTACCCAGGCGCGGGCCGAGACCCTGCAGCCGCCGCGCGGTGCGCCGGTGTACATTGCCCCACCGGAGGGGGCCCTGTTGTGTTACCAGTCGCCGTCCACGCAAGGGATCTTTGAGCGAAGTACAGAGGCCGATGCACTGGACAGCATTCGGGCCAAGCTGGATATCGGCACATTGCAGCCCCTTCAGTTCGTGCGCAGGGTGGCTTCCGGCGGGCATTTGCGAGTGGTTCAGGCCAGCCGTTGCTGGGGCCTCACAGGCAACGTTGGGGGATTGTGGGTACCCTATGAAAACTTGCAGCGAGGTCGACTCAGCCCGGTGTTCCTGTCTGTGGATGATGCGGCGCAGTACATCCGTCGCCGTGTCACGCCTGACCTTGAGCAATCCTATGGTGGCGTGATTTTGCGCAGGGACGACGGGGGTTTTATCGCCAGCGAACCTGTGCGTGTGCCGGATGAAGTGTTCGATATCAAACGCATCTTTCCGGATGAAATGGTGACGCGTGGGCTTTATCCGACGCGCACAACGGTGGCAGGCACCTATCACTCCAGGCCTGCGATGCAATGGCCATTTCTGCTCTCACCGGTTCAATCGGCGGTGTACGGCAATATGTTTTCCACTCGCCTGTTGGCCCAGGCGCTCTCCGTTGATCATTCACGTTACGCCCACTACCTGTTGGCGCCCGACGGTGCATTGGTGCGGCTGAAGGCTCGCCCGGATTTGAAGCGCCCGCAGATTTCAACCGCTGAGCTCATCATGCGGCCTAGCAATCGTCGTGATTGGCTCAACGGGACGCTTGAGCGCCAGATACGCAAGGGGGAGCTGGCACCCGACGAGTATGTCAGGCGGGCAAGCAACACCTTTGAATTGCAAGTGGTAGCCGGCAGTAAGATGTGGGGCGCGCCTGGTCCTGTCGCGGGGTGGCGACCCTTTGCCACGCTCGCATTGAGGGGGCGACGCTACCTCCAGGCCACTGTCGACCCGGCGTTCAGCCCGCTGCATGCCCAGGCAGACGACGCTGCGCGTTATGCCCATGAGCTGGCGGGGGCAAGGGAGCAGGCTCAGTTTGGCTATGTGCTCCAGTCGACCGGTAACGGACGTTTTGTGGCGACGCTGCCGGTGACCGAAGGCGGATCAGAGCTGGCGCATCGACGCGTGTTTGCCGATGACGGCTACCCCGATCGTTATCAAATGGCGGGTATGTATTTGTGCGGGCTGCAATGGGGTGATATCCAACCTGGTGGCCATATCGTGACCCAGGACTCCATTTATCGCGGGCTGATTCTCCCGTCGCGCGTGATACAGGCGATGTATCAGGTGCATGCCACGGCGAACCGTGCGGCGATGCCACTTTATCTGTCGTGTGCCGACGGCGCGTTGCTGAAGTTCGTTGTGCGCAATAGCCGCTTTATCGAGTACAGGGATGACAACCGATTAAAGAGGCTTGAGCTCAGCCCGGGGGATTACATTCGGCGTATGGCGGCAGCCGGTGAGTTGAGCATCCTGGTGCCCAGCGAGAATTGGGCGGGCATTGGCGTGGTGGATACGCAGTGGCAGCCGGGGCGGTCTCGCGGCACATTGCCTGCGGGGCATAACCAATGGGCACTGGGGCCCGTGTTCGCGCATCGCGATGATGCCGCGGGATTCGTCCATGACCGAGCGGGTGTGTTTACAGGCCAACAGTCGATCAGTGCGCTGCTTGAAAAAAACCTGGATAACAGTCATGTGCCCGTCCTGGCGTTTGCCGACGACGGTTTCCCGTCGAGTGCCGCCGCGCGCCTGTTTACCACCGTATCGACGCAATGGCCCGCGGGCTATCAGGTCAGTGCTGCCCACCTGTTGTTTCACGCGGGGCTGGACCAGACGCAAAACGGTGTTGAGCGCTCCTATGCGGAGTATTTCGTGTCATGGCGCGAGTTGGGTTTTTACCTTTACACGCTGAAAAACCAGAAATTACCCATTACGGGTTTTTACCTGACAGCGCGGGACGGCGCCTTGTTGAGCTACACCCCGACCTTTGGCCAAGACGAGGCCAACCTGTTGACGGGCAGCGGCAGATGGACCGCCGAGGGGGGGTATACGCTCTTCGCACCGACGCCTTCGCATGTTCTCTCTGAGCTGGCGCGACTCGGTCAGTTCCGGGTACTGCGCCATGGAGCGTTCTGGACGATCCGTACACTGGTGAGCAGCGATCTGAAACTGCCAGGTCACACGACCTATCGGCCGGACAGAGATGAGCTGTGACCTGTTCGCTCTAGCGCTTGCGCATCAACCCGATAAAAAACAGCCCGCCAATCGCCGCCGTCGCCACGCCAATCGGCAAATCCTCGGGGGCGATCAGGGTGCGGGCGGCCACGTCCACCCACACCAGAAACAGGCTGCCGAGCAGCGCGCACACCGGCAATAAGCGCCGATGCTCGGCGCCCACCAGGCGCCGGGCAATGTGCGGCACCATCAGCCCGACAAAGCCGATGGAGCCGCTGATGGACACCAGCACGCCGGTCATCAAGGAGGCCACCAGGAACACTTTCAAGCGCACATTGCGCGCGTTCAGGCCCAGCGTCACGGCGGTCTGTTCGCCGGCCATCAGCGCATTCAACGGCCGGGCCATGCCCACCAGCACCAGCAAGCCCAGCAGTACGGTGGCGCTGGGAATGGCCAGCAGTTCCCAGCGGGCCAGACCGAGTCCGCCGAGCATCCAGAACATCACTGCCGACGCGGCGCGATGGTCGCCCATGAACAGCAGCAGGTTGGCCGCCGCCATCATCACGAACGACACCGCCACGCCGCACAGCAGCAGGCGATCACTCTCGAGCCGTCCGTTGCGGCTGGCCACCGCCAGCACCACCAGCATGCTCAGCAGCGCACCGACAAACGCGGCGATAGGCAAGGTCAGCAGGCCGACGATTTCACCCACATGCAGCACCACGATCACCGCGCCCAGAGTGGCGCCGGAGGTGACGCCCAGCAGGTGCGGGTCGGCCAGCGGGTTGCGCGTGACCGCCTGCAATACGGCGCCGATCAACGCCAGCCCGGCGCCGACCAGTGCACCGAGCAACATGCGCGGCACGCGAATCAGCCATACGATATGTTCCTGCCCGGCCGACCAATTCACCTCACCCACGCCAAAGGCTTTGAACAGCACGATGCGCCACACCACCTCCACCGGCACCCGCGCCGGGCCAAAGCCCAGGGAGAACACGCAAGAGACCAGCAGCACCGCCGCGAGGGTGGCGAGTAAAAAGGCGTAGCGACGGGTGATCATTCGCCGTGGAACCCCTTGGCCAGGGTTTCCACCGCCAGCACGTTGTCGATCCCTGGTGTGGCTTGCACATAAGGGACCACGATAAAGCGCTGGTTGCGGATGGCGTCCACCGCTTGCAGCGCCGGGTTGTTGAGCAGGAACTGTTGTTTCTGCTCGGCGGTGATTTCGCTGTAGTCGACGATCACGATCACTTGCGGGTTGCGCTCCACCACGGTCTCCCAGTTGACCCGGGTCCAGCTGGCGTCCACATCCTCCAGAATGTTGCGCCCGCCAGCCGCGTCGATCAGTGCCTGGGGCATGCCCAGGCGGCCGGAGGTCATGGCACGGTCTTCACCGCTGTCATACAGGAACACCCGTGGTTTGTCGGCGGGCAGGTCCTGGCGCACGTTGGCTACCTGCGCCTGCATCTGGGCGATCAAGGCATTGGCGCGGTCCTGCACGTCGAAGATCTTGCCCAGGTTGCGCAGGTCGTTATAGGTGTCGTCCAGCGTGGCGGCCGGGCGTTTCATCACGAACGCGCAAGACTCGGTCAGCTCGTACACGTTGATGCCCAGCGGTTGCAGGGTGGCGGGTGTGAGGTCACCGCCCACGCGCATGCCGTAGTCCCAGCCGGCGAAGAAGAAGTCCACATTGGCATTGAGCAGGGTTTCTACCGATGGGTACTTGCTGGCCAGCTCCGGCAGGCCGTCGAGGATTTCGGCCATTTCCGGGGTCACCGACTTCCAGCCGGTCACGCCGCTGTAGCCGGCCATGTGCGACTTGAGCCCCAGGGCGAGCATCATCTGGGTCATGTTGATGTCGTGGCTGACCGCGTGTTTCGGCGCTTCCTGAAAGGTCACGTTGCGGTTGCAGCTTTTGACGGTCACCGGGTAATGGGTGGCTTCGGCGAAGGCTTCGGCGCTGCCTGACAGCAGAGCGACAGCCAGGAGAGTGCGCAGGATCATGGTTGGATTATCCAGGTGATTCGGGGGTGGCCGGACAGGGGGTGGGTGTCGATCAGGGCTTCGACGCCGAACACCGTGCGCAGCAAATCGACGGTGAGTACTTCATGGGGCGTGCCGCTGGCGACGATGCGTCCGTGGTCGATCACGTACAGGCGGTCGCAAAAGGCGGCGGCGAGGTTCAGGTCATGGATGCTCGCCAGGGTACCGATGTTCAGGCGCTTGACCTGGCGCAGCAACTCCAGCTGATAGCGCGGGTCGAGGTGGTTGGTGGGTTCGTCGAGGATCAGCAGTTGTGGCTGCTGGGCCAGGGCGCGAGCCAGGATCACGCGTTGTTTTTCACCGCCCGAGAGCGTCGCGAAGGCGTGGTCCTCGAAGCCCTGCATGCCGACGGTTTCCAGCGCCTGCCGGATCAGTTGCCGGTCCTGGGGCGTGTCACTGTCGAACAGGCCTTTGTGCGGCGTGCGGCCCATGGCGACCACTTCATCCACCCGCAGGCCGAACGCATCCGGAAACTCCTGCAACACCACGGCAACGCGTTGCGCGCACCACTTGGCGCTTTGTTTCCACACGTTCTGGTGGGCGAGCGCCACGTCGCCCTGGTCAGGCCTGGTGAACCGATAGGCGCAGCGCAACAGGCTGGTCTTGCCGCTGCCATTGGGCCCGATCAGCCCGACGAACTCACCTTCACCGACCTGCAGGCTGGCGTCGCACAAGTGGAACGAGTGACGGCAGTGGCCGTGAACCCGGGGTGTCCAGGTGAGGCGGGTGAGGGTGAGTGCGGTCATCGTGTCTCTCGACTTAAACATCGATCAAAATGTGGGAGCTGGCTTGCCTGCGATAGCGGTGTCCCCAGCAACGATGTATTGCCTGACCTACCGCTATCGCAGGTAAGCCAGCTCCCACAGGGGATCTATGTAATGTTCCGTTAGAAGGTGTAATCCGCCGTGACGAAGAACGAGCGTGGTTCGCCCAGGATCCACTGTTGACCGTCGTTGTACTGGCTCACGGCGTAGGTGCGGTCGAACAGGTTGTTCAGTTGCAGGCCCAGGGTGGTGTTGCGCAGGGCTTTCCACGACAGGGTGGCGTCCACCACGGTGTAGCTCGGCAGTTCGTTCTGGTTGGCCATGTCGGCATAACGCGCGTCGACATAACGTACGCCGGCACCGGCGCGGATAGCGTCGGTCACCGCCTTGCTCAGCCACAGGTTGGCGGTGCGGCGCGGCACGTCCACCGGGCGGTTGCCGTCGCGGGACACGGGAGTGCCGTCGACTACCTGGGTGAAATCGTCGTATTGCGCATGCACGATCGCTGCGTTGGCTTGCAGTTGCCAGGCATCCGCCAGTTGCAGGTCGAGGCTGGCCTCCAGGCCGCGGGAAGATTGCTGGCCGACTTGCTGCTGATGGTCCGGGTCGCCCGGTGTGTCGGTGAGCAGTTTCTTTTTGACGATGTGATACGCCGCCAGCGTCCATTCGCCACGGTTGTTCCAGAACGCCTGTTTGATGCCGATCTCGGTCTGCTTGGCGGTGGACAGGTCGAACTGCTGCTGGCCCGGGCTCAGAGAAATCAAACCGCCGACCCCGTCGGTGCTGGTGGCGTACTGGCCGTAGACCGAGGTGTCCGGGGTGATTGCGTAAACCAGGCCGGCCTTCCAGTTATTGCCGGTGAGGGTCTTGTCGGCCTGGCTGCCGTCACGCAGGTTGTCACGGTCGATGTGGGCATAATCGCGACGGATGCCGGTGATCAGTGAGAGCTGGTCGGTGAGCTGCAAGCGGTTTTCGGCAAAGCCCGCGAGGGTTTTGGTGGTGGACGCGAACAGCGGCTTGAACGGGTCCCGGCTTTCGAACGGCGCAGGTTGTGGAGCGTTCACATCGATCGGCTGGCCGCCGCTCAACACGTCGTTGAACGGCGAGTTGCTGGCGAGGCGGAAGCGGATGCGGTTGTATTCCACGCCGGTCACGGTCTGGCTGTCGAGGCCGAACAACGTGTGCTTGAAGGTGAAGGTCTGGCGGTCGCCGACCTGTTCCTGATTGTGCTTGATGCCGAAGTAGCCGCTGCGGGTGAGCTGGCCATCGGTGAAGTTGTAGTTTTCGGCGTTTTGCCAGCGGCGCTGGTTTTTCAGGTAGTACAGCTCGTTGGTGGCGCTGACGCTGTCATTGATCTGCCATTCGCTGGTCAGGCGTGTCCACTGGTCGTTGTAGTGCTGGGTATCGTCGCTGACGTTGTAGTTCTTGTCCCGCAGGCCTTTATGCAACTGGCCGTTGATCAGCGGGGTGCCGAAGTAGTTTTGCGGGCGTTGGTCGCCATAGTCGCTGGCCAGGGTGAAGCTCAGGTTGTCGGCTGCTTGCCAGCGCAGGGCACCGCTGACGAAGTCGCTGGCCGAATCGCCTCGGTCGACGAAGCCGTTGCTGCGCAGGCGATTGAGGTTCAGGCGGTAGCTCAAGGTGTCGGTCAGCGAGCCGCCGCTGTCGAGGGCTTGCTGTTGACGATCATAGGAGCCATAGCCCAGGCGGATATGGTTTTCGATTTCGCCTTCGAACGGCTTTTTCGGCACCGTGTTGATCACCGCACCGGTGGCGCCTTCGCCGTACAGCACAGAGGCCGGGCCGCGCAGCACGTCCACGCGTTCCACCGACCAGGTGTCCACCGGGAAGGTCGAGGTGCCCATGCCCATGTACATGCGGTTGCCGTCGTACAGCTGCATCACCGAGCCCTGGCCGGTAAAGCCTCGGGCCGACAACGAGGTGCCGCCGTCGCCTGGCGAGCCGGTGCGGCTGATGCCGGTGGCGCGGGAAATCGCGTCCTGCACGCTGGCGTCGCCTCGTTCGCGGATCTGCGTGCCGGTCTGGCTTTCCACGCTGCCCGGAGTTTGCAGGGCCGTGAGGTTCAGGCGCGAACCGGCGGTGGTGGGGGTGTTCAGGTCGACGTGTTCGTCGTCCACGGCGGGTGCGGTCACGGGGCTGGCGGGCAGGGTCAACGCGTGGGCGCTGCTGTGCAGGGCGAGCAGGCAGAGGCCGGACGCAAGGTACTTGTTCATCGGTCGATCAGTCTTCTTGAAAGGGGCTCGCCGCCTGGGCGCGGCGAGCAACGATAACGCAGAAAGTGTTATAAGTTAACACTTATTGGCTGCGGGACAAAAGTCGCGCAAGGCTACAGAAGCCCTCTGCCATGGGCATCTCGCTGGGTTCATGCTGAACCTGAGGCAGATTCATGTTGGCCAAAAAAGCGCGACAGCACCAGCCGATCCAGTGCCCACACCGCGATCAATGAGGCACCCACCAGCGGGAAAATGATCGCCAGCGCCAGCATGATCGCCATCGCGGTTTTCCACTTCGGCAGGTCGTGTCGCAACGGCGGAACGCCCAATCCGCCTTGCGGGCGACGCTTCCACCAGATCACCACACCGCTGACGGCGCTGAGCAGAATCATCAGGCAGATCAGCAGCACGATCAGTTGATTGACCCAGCCGAACATCTTGCCTTCGTGCAGCATCACGCCGGCCTCCGTTGCGCGGGCGACGGTGTTGTAATGTTCCCAGCGCACATCGGCGAGCACCTTGCCGGTGTACTGGTCCACGTGCAGGGTGGCGTCATTGCGCGGGTCGTTGGCGAACACCGCGATGGTGAACACGCCTTCGGCGGTGGTGGGCAGGGTGATGCTGTAGCCGGGCTCGACCTTGCGTGTATTGGCCAAGTCGACGACCTGTTGCAGACCCAGCGCCGGCGCGGCAGGCCCTGAATGCGCGGCGCCGTGGTTCATGTGTTCGGCGTGGTCGCCGGACATCGGCATCGGTGTGTTTTCCATCGCCCAGGGTACGGTCTGCTGGCTGGCGGTATTGAGGACGCGGGCCTGTTGGTCGGACTGCGGCACGTTGTTCCACATCGCCGCCGGGAACCTGTTCCACAGGTCGGCGTACTGCTTGCCCCAGAAACCGGTCCAGGTCATGCCGCTGAGCAGCATCACCAGCAACAGCGCCGCGCCCCAGAAACCGGTGACCGCGTGCATGTCGCGCCAGAACACCCGGCCCCGGGTGCTGAACCGCGGCCACAGCACCCCCGCCGACGTCTTGCCGCGCGGCCACCACAGGTACAGGCCCGACACCACCAGCATCACGCCCCAACCGGCGGCAAGCTCCACCAGACGATCGCCGACGGTGCCGATCATCAACTCACCGTGCAATGCGCGGGCGATGGCTTGCAGGTTGTATTTCGAGTCCTGCTCGCCGAGGACGGTGCCGCGATAGGGATCGACGAACAGCGTGACCTCACGCCCGTCCTTGCGCATGACGAATTGCGCGCTGCCGTTGGCATCGGCGGGCGGCAGGTATTTGCTGATCGCAGCTTGAGGGTAGGCCGCCCGGGCGCGTTGCAGTTGTTCGTCGGCACTCAGCACGTGCCCGGCGGGTTGGACCTTGAGCAGGTCGCCGTACATCAGCGGATCGAGCTGGGGTTTGAACAGGTAGATGATGCCGGTCAGGGCCAGCAGCACCATGAAGGGGGCGACGAAGAGCCCGGCGTAGAAATGCCAGCGCCAGGCCAGGTTGTAGAAGGAAACTTTTTGGGTGGTCATCAGGGATGCTCCGCAAAGGCTTGAGATTTTTTTGTCAGTTATGCAGCCATCGCGGGCAAGCCCGCTCCCACAGGGGAATGCATTTCAAGTGTGGGAGCTGGCTTGCCTGCGATGCTTTTAGAAGCTCATGTCCACCTTGGTCCAGAGCGTTCGCCCCGGTTCCTTGATGGCCTGTGGGTCACTGGCCGGGTAGCCGAACCCGGCGTTGCCGGCCAGGTTCAGGTGCTCGGCGTAGGCCTTGCCGAACAGGTTGTCGACACCGGTGCTGACCTTGAAGTGTTTGTTGATGCGGTACGCCGCGTTCAGCGAGAACACGCCAAACCCCGCACTCTTGTCGAAGTCCTTGCCGACCACGTTGCCCTTGTTCGGGTCGATGCGGTTTTGCGCGGCGACTACACGCCATAGCGCACCGGCGCTCCAGTCGTCCTCGCTGTAGGTGAGGCCCAGACGCGCATCCAGCGGCGGGATCTGCGGCAGGGCCTTGCCGTCGCTGCTGTTCTTGCCCCAGGCGTAGGCGAGGGTGGCGTCGGCTTTCCAGTGGCGTGTCAGCTTGTACGCCGTGCCCAGTTCGCCGCCCATGATGCGCGCGTCGACGTTGCGCGCCTGGGAGGTGGTGCCCATCATCCCCGGCTGGTAATCGAAGAGGATGAAATCGCGCACCTGGCCCAGATAAGCCGAGGCCCAGGCTTCCAGTTCAGCGGTCTTGTATTGGGCACCCACATCGAGCTGGGTGGTTTTCTCGGGCTTCACGCCGTCGAAGGCATTCACCGAACCGACCGCGCCCGTGTTGGGCGAGAACAGCTCCCAGTAGTCCGGGAAGCGCTCCGAGTGGCCCAGGCCGGCATAGACGGTTGTGGGGCTGTCGGCCAGGTCGTGTTCATAGCGCATGAAGCCCGAGGGCAAGGTATCGGCACGGGTGTCGTCGGCGGTGGGGTTGACGCGGGTGCTCATGCCCGAACCCAGGGTCTGGCGAAAGTCCTTGGCCGAGGCGCGGTCCAGGCGCGCGCCGGTGATCAGGCGGTCACGGTCGGCGGCGTACCAGGTGAGTTCGCCGAACACGCCGTAGTTGTGGAAGTTGGCGTCCTTTTCCCGGGGCAGGTCCTTGTAGGTGTCGATGCCCATGCTGCTGCGCTGGCGGTGTTCGTTGGTCTGTGCATCCAGGCCGCCGATCAGTTGCACGTCGGCCCAGCGCCAGGTGGCCTTGATGCGCGCGCCGAGGGTGCGGCGGTCGACGTTGGACGCCATGGGCCCGGCCATCATGCCGGTGCCGGACGGGACGCGCAGGCTGTAGTTGTCCATCACATGGTCGGCGTAGTTGTAGTAGACCTGGGCTTCGACCTTATCCAGCACCTCGCCGATGTTCGACTTCTCAAAGCGCAACCCCAGGCTTTCGCGCAGGAATTGCGAGCCATCCATGCCGCGCCCGGCGTAGCGCGCTTCGCCATCGCCACGGCCTGCGGTGAGCTCCAGCAACGTATCGGCATCGGGGGTGAAACCCACGGCCACATCGCCGTTCCATTTGTCATAGCGCGAGGCGACGGTGTCATTGTTGCCGTCCTTATAGTCGTCGGCGTGGGCCTGGTTGCCGATCACGCGCACGTAGCCCAGCGGCCCGCCGGCAGCGGCGTCGATGACCTTGTCGAAGCGCCCATTGGAACCGGCCAGCACACTGGCGTTGAGGCGCGTACCCAGCTCGCCGAACTGCTCCGGCTCGCGCTCGAACAGAATCGTGCCGGCTGACGCGCCAGGGCCCCACAGCACGGTTTGCGGGCCTTTGATCACGGTGAGCTTGTCGTAGGTTTCCGGGGAAATGTACGAGGTGGGCGCGTCCATCCGGCCCGGGCAGGCGCCCAGCATCATGCTGCCGTTGGTGAGGATGTTCAGGCGCGAGCCGAACATGCCGCGCAGCACCGGGTCACCATTGGTGCCGCCGTTGCGTACCAATGCGAAGCCGGGGATGGTCTTGAGGTAGTCGCCGCCATCGCTGGCGGGCACCGGTTGGCGTGGGTCTTTCGGGTTGGTGATCACGGTGAGCGGTGAGCTGGGGGCGATCGCGGTGATCACGGTGGGGCTCAGTTCGTGTTCAGCGTGTTCGTCGGCGTGGGCCTGTGGAACCATAAGCGCGCCGCAGAGAACGGCGAGCACGGGAGAACTTCCCAAACGGGTGTCAGCAGAAAACCTGGACATGACAAATTCCATCAATCAATCGTAAACAACACGGCCAGCAGCCTGAGGCGGTCTGTCTGAAGTCGGCCGGGATGGAGTAACGCTGTGAAGCGCTTACGCGTCGATGGGCGGCGCGCGGCTGCGGGCGCCGGGGAAGATGCCCTGCCGGGCATGGCCCAGGCGTGTGGCGGGGGTGAGGGCGTTGGCGGGCGGCGGGCTGCCCAGGGTGAATATTGACGTGCCGCCGGGCAGGGCGGGGCAACTGTAGAGCAGGTCGCAATAGCCGCACTTGGACCAGAGGGCGTGGTGTTCGTCAGGTGCCTTTTTGTGATGGGAATCGCCGTGGTCCATCGGCATGTCCATGGACATGCTCATCGACATACCGGCGTGATGGTCCATCGGCATCGCCTGGGAAATCAGCGGTCCGATAAAGATCATCAGCATGGCGAACAGGCTGATCCAACTGCCGCGTCTTACGCGGGCGTGTGGAGAAAACCTGGCGCGAGGGGCGCCCATCGACTGTCAGCCTATTGCGGGTGCTTGTGCCCGTGGCCGGCCATCGGCGGGACTTTCTGTACCGACACTTGCACCTCGACCTTGCCGGCGTTTTTGAAGTTGAGCGTAAGCGGGAATTGCTTGCCGTCGGTCAACAGGCTGCGGTCTTTGATGCCCAGCAGCATTACGTGATAGGCCATGGGGGCGAAGGTCAGGTCACCCTTGGCCGGCACCGCCACGCTGGGCACCAGTTGCATCTTCATCAGGTCGCCCTGCATCACATGCTCATGCAACTCGGCCTTGTCTGCCACCGGCGTCTCGACGCTATCCAGACGGTCCGGGGTTTCGCCCTGGTTATGAATCACGAAGTAGGCCGCGACCGTCGGCGCGTTCGGCGGCAACTCCTGTGACCAGGGTTCGCTGACTACCAGTTCGCCGACCTTGTAGTCATCGGCATTGGCAGCGACACACACCGGCAGCAACAACGCCGCCAGAAGCAGGGAAGATTTGAGCATGGCAGTTCTCCAGAACGGTTCTAAACGCAGTTCACTTGCGAAGAAATCAGACCGTTGGAGAGGCGCGCGGGTTGAGGCTCGGCCATTGCTGGCGCGGGGTCGGGCCTTGCAGCCGGGGCGACGGCAAGCGCTGTGAGGTATTGAATTGGGTGAGGTACAACTGCGGCACATGCCCCGGCAGCGCCACCAGCGGCGCCGAGCCTGAGCAACACCAGCAATGCTGCATGGTGGAATGATCGTCCTGCTGCGGCGCCGGAATCTCCAGCTTGCCCAGGGCAATCGTCTTGAAACTCGCCCCGTTGGAGGAGCAGAAACTGCCCCACAGCAATTGTTGCACCGGGTCCTGGGACTGCTGCATCGCCCCGGTCATCGGCATGGCAAAGGCGTTGAACAGCACTGCAAAGCAGGCGATCCACACAATTGCAAAGCGTTGACGGGCCATGGCGGACAATCCGTAGGGTTAAACGATCAGGCGGGTATTTAGCCTGATCGTAGGGGATAAGTAAAAAGGGGCGGTGTGGTTTGGTGTCGCATCTGCTGGTTTCAGGATAGACGGGAACTGAGAGGTTGCCGATCTCAAAGGCAACGCAGCTCTAAATGTGGGAGCGGGCTTGCTCGCGAAAGCGGAGTGTCAGCCAATACATGTGGTGGCTGACACACAGTCTTCGCGAGCAAGCCCGCTCCCACATTTAGGACTGCACTCGGCTCGAATTGATTGTTTCCACGCTCTGGGAATGCAGCCCTGGACGCTCCGGGTCTGCCTTTGAAGTCGTGACGCGGAGCGTCACAGGATGCGTTTCCATGCAGAGCGTGGGAACGATCGGTCAACAGAAATATCCGACAAGCCTTTAAGGTTGCCCCTAGGAAACTCAATCCCTAGTCTCCGTGCACCGCTGCAAACTCAGCGGCCGGGCGTCGCGGCCCGGGTTCCTATGGACGCTAAGCGTCATCGTCTGCTTTCAGTTGGCGCTTTTTTAGCGTCTACTGTGCGGCGCTATGGCGGCTGTGCGCGGGATACCTTCGGGTATGCCGGGTTTCCTTAGGACCGGTCCGCGAACCTGCGTACAGCTGCCACCCTCTATCGCGTCGCGGCGAATCAGTGGCAGCTCCACTTTCCTGAGGAGCTTCACAATGATCAAACCCACCCCCAATCCCCCCATCCGGCTATTCACCGTAGCCGACGGCATCAGCACCGAAGACCTGCTGGTCAACCTCAGCGAAACCCTCGCCTCGGCCAATGCCCTGAGCTGCGATCTTGCGTTTAACCTGGAAGGCTCGAAGCGAGAGGAATTGTTGGGCGTTGCGCAGTTGATTGAGCTGGCGCAGTTGCTCGCGGATCGTGTGCACACGGGCTGCGGCCCAGCGCCAACTGCAGCCTGACAACACCGCCGCTCCCACAGGAGATTTGTGGTGTTTAGAGCGTGGTGATTGCCTGTAGTACCGCAGGCACAGTAGTGAACTCCCGATCCACCGCCGCCAACACCGGTCGCTTCAATACCAGCACCGGCACCCCACGCTCGCGCGCCACTTCCAGCTTCGGCTCGGTGGCCGTACTGCCGCTGTTCTTGCTGATCAGCACATCAATGCCGCGTCGCTCAAACAACACACGCTCGTCTTCAATCAAAAACGGCCCGCGCGCGCCGATCACTTCACACCGCTCGTTCCCCGGGTACACATCCAGCGCGCGCAGCGTCCAAAACTGTTCGGCGGGAATTTCGTCGAGGTGCTGCAACGGCTCACGGCCCAGCGTGAACAGCGGACGTTTGAAGGGTTTGAGCGCTTCGATCAAAGAGGCCCAATCGCTGACCTCACGCCAATCATCTCCCGGTTGCGGCTGCCACGCCGGTCGTCGCAATGCCCAGCAAGGAACGCCACATACCTGCGCAGCCTCGGCAGCATTGCGGCTGATCTGCGCCGCATACGGATGGGTCGCGTCGAGAATCAGGCCAATCCCCTCATCGCGAACAAACCGCGCCAACCCCTCGGCGCCGCCGTAACCACCGACTCGCACCTGGCAGGTCAGGTCGTTCGGCACACGACCAACACCGGCCAGACTGTAGATATGTTCCGGCCCCAAGGTGCGAGCAATGGCCAGCGCCTCAGTCACGCCGCCCAGCAGCAGGACGCGCTTCATAACGGCTTGACCACGTCCAGCAAGGTGATCGGCAACGCCTGGCGCCACGTATCGAATTCCCCCAGCGGCTGCGCCTGGGCCACATGAATGCGCGTCAGCTCGCCGCCATGTCGCGCACGCCAGTCCATCAAGGTCATTTCACTTTGCAGGGTCACGGCATTGGCGACCAGGCGCCCGCCTGGCCGCAGCTGTTGCCAGCAGGTGTCGAGCACGCCGTCGCGAGTGACGCCGCCGCCGATGAAGATGGCGTCCGGCGCTTCCAGGCCGCTTAACGCCTCGGGCGCCTTGCCGCGAATCAGTTGCAGGCCGGGCACTCCGAGGGCGTCGCGGTTGTGTTCGATCAAAACCTGGCGGCCTTCATCCGCTTCAATTGCCAGTGCGCGACAGCTCGGATGGGCGCGCATCCATTCAATGCCGATAGAGCCGCAGCCCGCGCCCACGTCCCACAGCAGTTCGCCGGGCATCGGTGCGAGGCGGGCGAGGGTCATGGCGCGGACATCGCGTTTGGTCAGTTGGCCGTCGTGCTTGAAGGCTGAATCCGGCAGGCCCGCCAGACGCGACAGGCGCACAGCCTTCGGGTCAGATGCGCAGTCGATGGCAACCAGATTCAAATCGGCGACCGAAGCGTGTTGCCAATCCGCAGCCAGCTCGTCGATGCGCCGCTCGTCCGCGCCGCCGAGGTGTTCAAACACAGAGATGCGGCTCGGCCCAAACCCGCACGAAGCCAACAACGAGGCAATCAACGCCGGGCTGCGACCATCATTGCTCAACACCAACAACCGCACGCCACTGGCCAGATGCGCATTCAACGCTGTCAAAGGCCGGGCCACTACGGATAGCGTCACCACGTCCTGCAACGGCCAGCCCAACCGCGCCGCTGCCAGGGACACCGACGACGGTGCGGGCAAGATCAGCAACTCATCCGCCGCCACCTGCCGCGCCAGACTCGCGCCCACGCCATAAAACATCGGATCGCCGCTGGCCAGCACGCACACCGGTTCGCCGCGCCGCGCCAGCACCGGGTCCAACGAGAACGGGCTCGGCCACAACTCACGCTCGCCGCGAATACACACCGGCAACAGGTCCAACTGGCGCCGAGCACCTATAATCCGTGTGGCGCGCAACAGGGCATGCCGGGCATTCCTGCCCAGCCCCTTGAAGCCGTCTTCACCGATGCCTACAACCGTCAGCCAGGGCGACATATGAATTCCTTGAACGACATCCGACGGGCAGGCTTTTCATGCCGTCGGACAAAGCAGGCATAATACCGCGCCTTTACCCGTCAACCGGTAGCCCCGTGAAACCAACGCCCGCTGTGAATACCTTGCGCCCCTCGGCTTGTCCGGGGTTGCTGCGTATTGTCCAGGCGCTGGACGGCGGCATTTGTCGGGTCAAACTGGCCGGTGGCTGCATCACCGCAGAACAGGCCCACGCGGTGGCGGATGCAGCGCAGACCTATGCGGGTGGGGTGATCGAGGCCACCAACCGCGCCAACCTGCAGATCCGCGGGATCGGCGCCGAAGAGGGCGCTCTGATCGACAGGCTGCTGGCCGCAGGCTTGGGCCCCAGCAACGCCGCCGGCGACGACGTGCGCAACCTGATGCTCAGCCCCAGCGCCGGCATCGACCCGCAGATGCTGTTCGACACGCGCCCGCTGGCCGGAGCGATCCTGAATACCCTGCAACACCATCCGCGTTTCCATGAGCTGTCGGCCAAGTTCGCCGTACAACTGGATGGCGGTGAGGCGCTGGCGATGCTCGAACATCACCATGACCTGTGGCTGTCGGCGTTCGTGCGCGATGGCCAGACGCTGCTCGCGTTCGGTCTGGCCGGTTGCCCGGGGCTGGATGCGCCGGTGGCCGCCGTGCCATTGAACCAGGGCCATGCGTTGGTGGTGGCCGTGCTGGAAGCGTTTCTCGACCTCGCCACGCCCGAGCAAACCCGCATGCGTCATCTGGCTGTGGATAAGTTATTGAGCCGCCTCAGCCTGCCATTACTGGCGCCGGACGGCTTCAAACGCCCGCCCAGCAGCGCTTTGCTGCACCTCGGCACTTATCCACAAGCGCAAAAAAATCTGTTCTACGTTGCGGCCATTGCGCCTTTGGGGCGCCTGGATTCGGCGATGCTCAAAGGCGCGGCACAACTGGCCAGCGAGTACGGCGACGGCACCCTGCGCTTCACCCCTTGGCAAGGCTTGCTGCTGCCCAACGTCGAGAAACCGCAGGCCGTGACCGAGCGCCTGGCGCAGCTTGGCTTTCTTTGTTCGGTCGACCAGCCCCTGTCCCACATGACCGCCTGCACCGGCTCCAGCGGTTGTGGCAAAGCACTGGCCGATACCAAGGCTGACGCGGTGCAACTGGCCGAGCTGCAATCTGACCACGATGTGCACCTGTCCGGCTGCCCCCGTTCCTGCGCCGCCGCGCACACTACGCCGGTGACCTTGCTGGCGGTGAGCCCCGGTCGCTATGACCTCTATTTTCGCGATGCCGCCTACCCAGGCTTTGGCCGGCTGCACGCGCGCAACCTTTCCATAGAAGCGACGGGCGCCCTGCTGCGCGCCCGCCCACGGAGCAACACCGATGATTGATTACATCCGCGACGGTCAGGAGATCTATCGCAACTCCTTCGCCATTATTCGCGCGGAAGCCAAATTGGACCGTATCCCGGCTGATCTGGAAAAACTCGCGGTGCGCGTGATCCATGCCTGCGGCATGGTCGAGGCCATCGACGGCCTGCAGTTCTCCGAAGGCGCAGGCAAGGCCGGGCGCGATGCGCTGGCGGCCGGCGCGCCGATCCTGTGCGATGCGCGGATGGTCTCCGAAGGCGTGACCCGCGCGCGCCTGCCGGCCAACAATCCAGTGATCTGCACCCTGCGCGACGACAGCGTGCCGGAGCTGGCGCGTGAGCTGGGCAACACCCGCTCCGCTGCCGCGCTGGAGTTGTGGCGCCCGCACCTGGAAGGCAGTGTGGTGGTGATCGGCAACGCGCCGACCGCGTTGTTCTACCTGCTGGAAATGCTCGATGCCGGCGCTCCCAAGCCGGCGTTGATCCTCGGTTTTCCGGTCGGGTTTGTCGGCGCCGCCGAATCCAAGGCCATGCTCGCTGCCGACAGCCGGGGCGTGCCGTTTGTGATCATGCAGGGTCGCCTGGGCGGTAGCGCCATGGCCGCCGCAGCGGTGAATGCCTTGGCCACGGAGGTCGAATGATGCAGGCACGCGGACGTTTGATCGGCCTGGGCGTGGGCCCTGGCGACCCGGAACTGATCACCCTCAAGGCTTTGCGCCTGCTGCGCGAGTCGCCGGTGGTGGCGTACTTCGTGGCCAAGGGCAAGAAGGGCAACGCCTTCGGCATCATCGAGCAGCACCTGGTGCCCCAGCAGACCCTGATGCCGCTGGTGTACCCGGTGACCACCGAGGTGCTGCCGGCGCCGATGTCCTATGAGCAGGTGATCAGCGATTTCTACGACCTGGCCAGCCTCGACGTGGCCGCGCACCTGGACGCGGGCCGCGATGTGGCGGTGATCTGCGAGGGCGACCCGTTCTTCTACGGTTCCTACATGTACCTGCACGACCGCCTCGCCGAGCGCTACGAAGCGCAGGTCATCCCCGGTGTCTGCTCCATGCTCGGCGGCGCCTCGGTGCTGGGCGCGCCGTTGGTGTACCGCAATCAGAGCCTGTCGGTGCTTTCGGGTGTGCTGCCCCATGACGATCTCAAACGCCGCCTGGCGGACGCCGACGCGGCGGTGATCATGAAGCTGGGCCGCAACTTTCCCAAGGTGCGTCAGGTGCTGGAGGAACTCGGCCTGGCCGGGCGGGCGCTGTATGTGGAGCGCGCCACCATGGCCAACCAGAAGATTGTGCCGCTGGACGAGGTGGAGCCGATGTCGTCGCCGTATTTTTCGCTGATCATCGTGCCCGGTGAACGGTGGCAAGGTTGATGCGGCCGGCGATTGTGATTCTGGGCCAGGGCAGCCTGGCCACTGCGCGCAAAATCCAGCAGGTGTATCCCGGCGCGGTGATCCACGGCCTGACCGGACGCGTCGAGGGCGCGGACCAGTTCTATAGCGAATTCGGCGCTACCCTGCGCCAGTTGTATCAGCAAGGCACGCCGTTGATTGCGCTGTGCGCGGCGGGCATCGTGATCCGCACCCTGGCGCCGCTGTTGCTGGAAAAAGGCGAGGAGCCTGCGGTGCTGGCCGTGGCCGAAGACGGCAGTGCGGTGGTGCCGTTGCTCGGTGGCCTGGGCGGTGTGAATGTCATGGCGCGGGAAATCGCTGCTGCGTTGGAGGTCGCCGCTGCGATTACCACCAGTGGCGAGCTGCGCTTCGGCACCTGCCTGCTCAACCCGCCGCGCGGCTATGAATTGGCCGACCTGGAGCTGGGCAAGCGGTTCGTTTCGGATTTGCTGGCCGGCGAAAGCGTGCGTATCGAAGGCGCGGCGCCGTGGCTGGATCAAGCCCACTTGCCGCAGGACCAACAGGCGCGCCTGGCGATCCATGTAAGCAGTGCCGAGCGCCCGCCCGCGCCCCATGAATTGCGGATCTACCCGAAGAATGTGAGCGTCACCTGCAAGCCTGGCGCGCAACTGGCCGAGCGTGTGCGCACCGCATTGCATGAAGCGGGTATCGCCGTGCAATCCCTGGCGTGCCTGTTGGCCAGTGACACGCAGATGGCCGAGGCGTCGCTGCATGAAGCGGCACTGGCGCTGAACGTGCCGCTGCGTTTCACCAACATTGGCCAGGAGGCCGATATCGTGATCAGCGTTGCCGAGCAGCCGCTGGATCTCTCGCAAGTCGGTCGCGTGCGTGGCCGTCTTGCGGTGATCGGCCTGGGACCCGGCGCCGCCGAGTTGATGGTGCCGGCGGTCAAGGCTGAACTGGCGCGTTGCACCGATGTGCTGGGCTATGAAACCTATGTGCGCATGGCCGGGCCGTTCCGCGAGGATCAGGTGCAGCACTGCACCGATAACCGTGAAGAAATGCAGCGCGCGCGCCATGCCTTCGAATTGGCGGCGCAAGGCCGTTCGGTGGTGGTGGTGTCGTCCGGTGATCCGGGCGTCTTCGCCATGGCCGCGGCGGTAATCGAGGCATTGCACGAGTCCAGCGACCCGGCATGGCATCAGGTCGACCTGGAAATTCTGCCGGGTGTTTCGGCCAGCCTGGCCACGGCCGCCCAGGCCGGTGCGCCGCTGGGCCATGACTTTTGCGTGATGTCGCTGTCGGACAACCTCAAGCCGTGGTCGATCATCGAAAAGCGCCTGGACCTGGCTTCCCAGGCCGACCTGGCGCTGGCGTTCTACAACCCGATCTCGCGGTCGCGTCCCTGGCAGTTGGGACGCGCGCTGGAAATCGTCGCGCTGCATCGCGCGCCCGAGACGCCGGTGGTGCTGGGCCGTGATATCGGCCGCCCGGGGCAGACCTTGCGTGTGACCACGCTGGGCCGGTTGACCCCGGACCAGGTCGACATGCGGACCATGGTGCTGATCGGTTCGTCCACCACCTGCGTGTTCCCACGGGCCGGTGGCGGAGAATGGGTGTATACGCCGCGCTGGTATGGCGAAAAACCAGCCTCCTGAAAACGCACCGCCGTACGCCGGAAAGCTCCGAATACCCCAGGGATTCTCCTGCGGTCGTTCGGGGCTTTTTCTTTTTTACCCGACGAAAACCGGAAGGCCCACGGGTGTCCCGCAGGAATGCTGGACGCCGGGTTTGGAGCGTGGGCACTGAGGGATGTTTGTCGTCTGGAAAGCCTGTCAATCACTGGACTAGTGTGAGGGCAAGCCCCGTGTGGGGTGTTTGTGGAGAAGGTAAATGGAGCGACATCACAAAAGGATCAACAGTACAAAGCGGCGCAAGCTGATTGCGGCCTACAAGCTGCCGGGGGCGCCCGGTGCCATTGCGCCGCTGCCGGTCAACGTCGAGGACGACAGCAACGCGGCAGTGGTCAACAACGGGGTGATTTCGTTTGTCGAGGGGGTGTCCGGGCTGAACCGTGAGTACATCCGCAAGAGTTACCTGCTGGCCAGCAGTTACGTCAGCGACGTACTGAAGGTGCAGCGGGGTACGGAGGCGTGGTACGACGAATTCATCAAGGTGATGATCAGTCTGGGTTGGCTGCCGGTGCGCAGCCGCTTCGAGCGGGTCTCAAGCGCCGGCAAGGGGCTGAGTGTGCAGTTGGCGGCACTGAACATGATTGCGGCATTGACCGCCACATCACTGGCAGGTCCCTTGCTGGCGGCACTGCCGAAGCTGGCGGCGGATGCGTTGGAGGCAATGAAACAGCAGCCGGCGTCGTTCGAATTGTTCAAGCGCAACAGCAGCGTGCACCAGGGCGGCGATTTTGGCCTGGCGTCCTGCGCGCAAACGGAGGGCGAACTGATGATGATGCTGGTGACCTACAGCACACGCGGTGTGAGCAAACAGGTGGGGCTGCCCTTCCTGGAATGGGACAGTTCCTCGTTCGAGGCTTTCAGCGGCCAGACCTGCCTGGTGCTGAACACGTCGGTGGTCAACGAAAAAACGATCCAGTTGATGCGCGAAAGCGCGGGCGACAAGGTGCAACTGGCGATTGCCAAGTACCGGATCTAGGGCACCAGGTAGCCACGTACCCCGGTAAAGATGATTTGTGCGGCCAGGGCGCAGACGAACAACCCCATCAGGCGGCTGACGATCTGCAAACCCTGGTCGCCGAGGATGCGTTCGATACGGTTGGACAAATACAGCACCACGCCCACCGTGAGGCTGGCCAGGGCAATGCTGACGATGGCGGTGAGTTTGTCATCCCAGTGCGGCTGGCTGACGCCCATGACCAGCAGTGCACCGATGGTGCCGGGGCCGACAGTGAGGGGGATGGTCAACGGTACGATGGTCACGTCCTGCTGCACGTTGTCGGTCTGCACCGCCGACTTGCCCTGGGCCATGCCCAGGGCCGAGATGAACAGCACACTGCCGGCGCCGATGCGGAAGGCATCCACGGTGATGCCGAATACGTTGAAGATGACGCGGCCGAACAGGTAGAGCAACACGCTCGAGACCAGGGTGGCCAGTGCCACTTTCCACGCCAGGCGCCGCCGTTCCTTGCTCGAATAGCCTCGCGTCAGGCTGATGAAGCAGGACAGCACGAAGAAGGGGCTGTAGAGCACCAGCATTTTCAGGTAGACGCTGAATAACACGTGGAGCATGGGGGCGGCTCGCGGCAGGAAGGTCCGAGGGAGTCTATCAGGCGTACCCACTTTGGAGGAGTCAGCTTCTGTGGTGAGCAGGCTTGTCCTGCGCTGGGCTGCGAAGCGGCCCTGATCGGTCAATGTGGGAGCTGGCTTGCCTGCGATAGCGGTTTACCAGGCAACGAATAGGTGGCTGATAC
>NZ_JBSVVZ010000060.1:0-43503 GCF_054071875.1 Pseudomonas sp. SDO524_S393
CAGGCAAGCCAGCTCCCACACTTGAATGTATTCACAAATCAAATGTGGGAGCTGGCTTGCCTGCGATGAGGCCCGTCAGAACGCCATCAAGCCTCAGGCCAGAACGCCCGAATGCCTGCCACCCCCTGAGCCCCGGCTTCCCAAGCCTGCTCACGCTCAGCCGGTCCTACCCCGCCCAGCAGGAACACCGGCTTGCTGAACCCACTGATTAACTGCGCCGCCTGTTCCCAACCCAGCGGTTGCCCATCGGGATGCGTCTGGGTCGGCTGCACCGGCGACAGCGTGACAAAATCCACATCCATCTGCTCGGCCAGTGCCAGCTCTTCGGCGTTATGGCAAGACGCCACCAACCAGCGGTCCTTGCCGAACGGGCGACCCTTGCTCGCATACTTGCGCAGTTGCGCCGAGGTCATGTGCCAGCCGGCGGAAGGAAAATCACCCAGCCATTCGAACGGCCCCTTGAGCATCAGTTGCGCCTTGCCGGCACACAAGCCCACCGCGTCCACCGCCAGATCACGGTACTTGGGGTCGTAACCGTTGGGCGCACGCAGCTGGACCAACTTGATTCCGCCGGCGATGGCTTTCTGGATACCACGCAACAGCGTCGGGGTTTCCAGCTCTCCCGGAGTGATCAGGTATTCAGCCGGCAAACGTGCCGCAGCCACAATCGGCGCATTCGCCGCCGGGAACTCATAGTCGAGCAGGTCCCGAGGGGCCACCCATTCCAGCGGCTGCCCTTCGGCACCATGGGGTTCGCCGGTGAACGACGAGACTTCCCAGACATCCAGCAACACCTGTTTGTCCGGGTAGTCGTGCTGAACCTTGATCAACGGTCGCGCGGTGGTGACCTGGATACCCAGCTCCTCCTGCAACTCGCGGGACAGCGCGGCAGAGACCGACTCATCCGCCTCCACCTTGCCCCCGGGAAACTCCCAGAGGCCGCCCTGGTGCTGGGTATCGGCGCGGCGCGCGAGCAGAATCCTGCCGTCGACGCTCCGAATCACCGCTGCTGCTACATGCACTCGCTTCACCGCATTTTCCCTCTGGCTATCAGGTGCGGTATTCCGCATTGATCTTCACGTACTCGTGGGACAGGTCGGTGGTCCAGATGGTTTCGCTGCAATCGCCGCGACCCAGCTCGATACGGATGGTGATCTCTTCCTGCTGCATCACCGCCGATCCCTGGGCTTCGGTGTAAGTCTCGGCACGAGCGCCGCGGCTGGCAATGCATACACCGCTGAGGAACACGTCGATCTTGCTCACATCCAGATCCGGCACACCGGCACGCCCCACGGCGGCAAGAATGCGCCCCCAGTTCGGGTCGGAGGCGAACAGCGCGGTCTTGATCAGCGGCGAATGCGCCACGGTGTAGCCCACGTCCAGGCATTCCTGATGGTTACCGCCGCCATTGACTTCAACAGTGACGAACTTGGTGGCACCTTCACCGTCACGCACGATGGCCTGGGCCACGTCCATGCACACTTCGAACACCGCCTGCTTCAATGCGGCGAACAGCGGGCCGCTGGCCTCGGTGATTTCCGGCAGGTTGGCCTGGCCGGTGGCGATCAGCATGCAGCAATCGTTGGTCGATGTATCGCCGTCGATGGTGATGCGGTTGAACGACTTGTTGGCGCCGTCCAGGATCAGGCTGTGCAGCACGTCGCGAGAGACCTTGGCGTCAGTGGCGATGTAACCGAGCATGGTGGCCATGTTCGGACGGATCATGCCCGCTCCCTTGCTGATACCGGTGACGGTGACGGTCACGCCGTCGTGCACGAACTGGCGGCTCGCACCTTTCGGCAGGGTGTCGGTGGTCATGATGCCGGTGGCCGCGGCCGCCCAGTTATCCACAGACAGGTCGTCCAGCGCGGCTTGCAGCGCACCTTCGATCTTTTCCACCGGCAGCGGCTCACCGATCACACCGGTGGAGTACGGCAGCACCTGGCTGGCATCCACACCGGCCAGTTGGGCCAGCTTGGCGCAGGTGCGCGCGGCGGCCACCAGGCCAGGCTCGCCAGTACCGGCGTTGGCGTTGCCGGTGTTGGTCAGCAGGTAACGGATGTTGCCGGCCACACGCTGCTTGGCCAGGATCACCGGCGCAGCGCAAAAGGCGTTGAGGGTGAACACACCGGCAACGGTCGAACCTTCGGCACAGCGCATCACCACCACGTCCTTTCGCCCCGGACGCTTGATGCCGGCCGAAGCGATACCGAGTTCAAAACCGGCAACCGGGTGCAATGTGGGCAAAGGACCAAGACCAACAGCCATGAATGCGCTCCTTAAAATGTGGTGATGTCTGTGCCGTCGTACTCGACGGTGAAATTAATGGCAAAACGCCGCGACGGCAAAGGCCAGTCGCGGCGCAAGGTATTGCAGTGTCAGGCAAAAATCTTAGTTGATTTCGCCGTGGCAGTGTTTGAACTTCTTGCCCGAACCGCACCAGCACAGTTCGTTGCGGCCCAGCTTCTGATCGTTGCGCACCGGAGTTTGGGCCAGGGCCACGTCGACCTCTTCGCCCAACACTTCCGGCTGCTCGAGGCCCGGGGCTTCGTCATGCTGGAACTGCATGCGCGCGGCCAGCGCCTCGGCCTCTTGACGCAAACGGGCTTCTTCCTCGGCCGGGTCTTCGCGACGCACCTGGACGTGGGACAGCACGCGAATCGAATCGCGCTTGATCGAGTCCAGCAATTCGGAGAACAGCGTGAACGACTCGCGCTTGTACTCCTGCTTCGGGTTCTTCTGGGCATAGCCACGCAAGTGGATACCGTGACGCAGGTGGTCCATGGTCGACAGATGGTCTTTCCACAGATCGTCCAGCACACGCAGTACGATTTGCTTCTCGAAGGTGCGCAGCGCTTCGGCGCTCGCCTGCTCTTCTTTCTCGTTGTACGCGACCAGCAGGGCGGCCAGCAGTTTTTCGCGCAGGGTTTCTTCGTACAGGTGGTCGTCTTCGTCCAGCCATTGCTGAACCGGCAAGTCGACGCCGAAGTCGCTCTTCAACGACGCTTCCAGGCCGGCAATATCCCACTGTTCAGGCAGGGACTGCGGCGGAATGTGCGCGCTGACGGTGGCGCTCAATACATCCTGACGGAAGTCTTCAATGGTTTCGCCAATGTTGGTGGCAGCCAGCAACGTGTTACGCATGTGATAGATCACTTTACGCTGTTCGTTGTTGACGTCATCGAACTCGAGCAATTGTTTGCGGATGTCGAAGTTGCGGCCTTCAACCTTGCGCTGGGCCTTCTCGATGGCGTTGGTCACCATGCGGTGCTCGATCGCCTCGCCGGACTGCATGCCCAGGGCCTTCATGAAGTTCTTCACCCGGTCCGAGGCGAAGATGCGCATCAGGCTGTCTTCCAGGGACAGGTAGAAGCGGCTCGAACCGGCATCACCCTGACGACCGGCACGACCACGCAACTGGTTGTCGATACGGCGCGACTCGTGACGTTCAGACGCGATCACCTGCAAGCCACCGGATTCCAGCACGGCTTGGTGGCGCTTCTGCCAGTCAGCCTTGATCTGGGCGATCTGCTCGGGGGTCGGGCTTTCCAGGGAGGCCACTTCCACTTCCCAGTTACCGCCCAACAGAATGTCGGTACCACGACCGGCCATGTTGGTGGCGATGGTCAGCGCGCCTGGGCGACCGGCCTGGGCGATGATCTCGGCTTCTTTTTCGTGGAACTTGGCGTTGAGGACCTTGTGCTCGATACCTTCCTTGTTGAGCAGGTTCGATACGTGCTCGGAGGTCTCGATGGTGGCGGTACCCACCAGGATCGGACGCCCCTGGGCCATGCCTTCTTTAATGTCGTTGATGATCGCCGCGTATTTCTCTTCGGCGGTCAGGAATACCAGGTCGTTGAAGTCTTTACGCGCCAACGGCTTGTTCGGCGGAATGACCATCACGGCCAGGTTGTAGATCTGATGGAACTCGAACGCTTCGGTGTCCGCCGTACCGGTCATGCCGGACAGCTTGTTGTACAGACGGAAGTAGTTCTGGAAGGTGGTGGACGCCAACGTCTGGCTTTCGGCCTGGATGTTGAGGTTTTCCTTGGCTTCGATGGCCTGGTGCAGGCCTTCGGACAGACGGCGACCCGGCATGGTACGACCGGTGTGTTCGTCGACCAGCACGACCTGGCCGTCCTGGACGATGTACTCGACGTTGCGGTGGAACAGCTTGTGGGCGCGCAGGCCGGCATACACGTGGGTCAGCAGGCCCAGGTTGTGCGCCGAGTACAGGCTTTCGCCTTCTGCGAGCAAGCCGATCTGGGTCAGCATGTCTTCGACGTACTGGTGGCCCGACTCGTTGAGCTCGACCTGACGGGTCTTCTCGTCGATGGTGAAGTGACCTTCTTTGGTCACCACGCCTTCCACTTCCTCGACGTGCTGGGTCAGGCGCGGGATCAGCTTGTTGATTTCGGTGTACAGGCGCGAGCTGTCTTCGGCCTGGCCGGAGATGATCAACGGAGTACGGGCTTCGTCGATCAGGATGGAGTCGACTTCGTCGATCACGGCAAAGTTGAGTTCGCGCTGGAATTTTTCTTCCATGCTGAACGCCATGTTGTCGCGCAGGTAGTCGAAACCGAATTCGTTGTTGGTGCCGTAGGTGATGTCGGCGGCGTAGGCGGCGCGCTTCTCTTCGGGCGGCTGGAATGGCGTCACCACACCGACGGTCAGGCCGAGGTATTCATAGAGCGGGCGCATCCAGTTGGCGTCACGGCGGGCCAGGTAGTCGTTCACCGTCACCACGTGCACGCCCTTGCCGGACAGTGCGTTGAGGTAAACACCCAGGGTCGCCACCAGGGTCTTGCCTTCACCGGTACGCATTTCGGCAATCATGCCTTCATGCAAGGTCATGCCGCCGATCAACTGGACGTCGAAGTGGCGCATGCCCATGACACGCTTGCCGGCTTCACGGGCAACCGCAAAGGCTTCGGGCAGCAGCTTGTCGAGGGTTTCACCTTTGGCTATGCGGGCCTTGAACTCTTGGGTCTTGGCGCGCAATTGCTCATCCGACAGAGCAACCATCTGCTCTTCGAGGCCATTGACCAGCTGCACCGTCTTGAGCATGCGTTTGACTTCGCGCTCATTCTTGCTTCCAAAAAGTTTCTTTAACAAAGGCGCAAACATATCGGCAGGTTCTTCCACACATAGGGATGGAGGGCGCACCGTCAGTGGCCCGAGCAGCCCTCACGGCCGCATGCGAACGCGCATTCTACCCGGATTCGTGGGTGAGGAAAGTGGCGTTGTTCCCCGATGCTGGCATGGTGCTGTGAGAGGGCTTGTTTAAAATAAGGGCTTTTGCCGGAACTTCAACCCATGCGGCGCAGAAGTTACCGATTGATTTCACCGGCAAAGTCCTGTCGGGACGTGTCCCAACGGGGAATACGAGCGCTTTCTGCTAAGATGGCAGCTCTGTTACTTAAGGTGTCCAACAATGGCATTTCGCCCTATCACAGCCCGCGCACCCGCCGTGTTGCTTCGCGAAGCCAGACCGTTAAAAGCCATTTTCGGACATGCCCAACGCCTGGGCCGCCTGCAACGCCTGCTTGACAGCCAACTGCAACCCGCTGCCCGGGAACACTGCCATGTGGCCTCTTTGCGCGAAGGTGACTTGCTGTTGATCGTCACCGACGGTCATTGGGCGACCCGCCTGCGCTATCAGCAAAAACGCCTGCTGCGCCAGCTGATGGTGTTCGATGAGTTCGCCAACCTGCGGCGCATCCAGTTCCGCGTACAGCCCCCCACGAACCCGCCGGTGCCGGCCGGGCACGCGCCGGACCTGTCCACGAACGCCGCCGAAACCCTGCAGGAAACCGCCAGCGGCATCAGTGATCCGCGTTTGCGCGCGGCGCTGGAGCGGCTGGCCGCCCACGCCAAGCCCAAACCCTGAGCGTTATTTGCGCTTGCTGCCACCCAGCAACGAGCCCAGCAAGCCACGCACCAGTTGCCGCCCCATCTGATTGGCGGCCTGTTGCATCGCCGATTTCAGCGCCTTGCCGGCGGTGGTGCCCAGGAAGGCGCCAGCCTTGTCGGTAAAGCTCGGCTCCTCGCCGGCCGGCTTGGCCTCCTCGGTCGGCCCCAATTCCTTGCGTGCCATCAACACTTCGTAGGCCGACTCCCGGTCGATCGGTTTGTCGTAACGCCCCTGCAAGGGCGAACTGGCGACCAGCGCCGCACGCTCGGCATCACTGAGCGGCCCGATTCGCGATCGCGGCGGCGCCACCAGCACGCGCCGTACCACCTCCGGCGTGCCCTTTTCCTGCAAGGTGCCCACCAGCGCCTCACCCGTCCCCAGCTCGGTCAGCACCGACAAGGCATCAAATTCGGGGTTGGGCCGAAAACCATCCGCCACTGCCTTCAAGGACTTCTGCTCTTTGGCGGTGAACGCCCGCAAACCATGCTGGATCCGCAACCCCAGCTGCGCCAGCACGGTGTCAGGCAAGTCGCCCGGGGACTGGGTGACGAAATACACGCCGACGCCTTTGGAACGAATCAAGCGCACCACCTGTTCCAAACGGTCTTGCAACGCCTTGGGCGTATCGGCAAACAACAAGTGAGCTTCATCGAAGAACAATGCCAGCAGCGGCTTGTCAGCATCGCCCCGCTCAGGCAATTGCTCGAACAACTCCGCCAGCAGCCATAACAGAAACGTTGCATACACCTTGGGCGCTTCATGCACCAGGCGGCTGGCATCCAGCAAGTGAATGCGCCCGCGACCGTCGGCGGCGGGGTGCAGAATATCTTCAAGCTGCAGGGCCGGTTCGCCGAACAGGGCTTCGGCGCCCTGCTGCTCCAGCACCGCCAGGCGCCGCAACAGCGCCTGACTGGAGCCGGTGGTCATTAGCGCAGCATCTTCACCCAGCAACTCCGGGTGATAGCGCAAGTGGTTGAGCAGTGCCTTGAGGTCCTTGAGGTCCAGCAACAAGAGGCCTTCGCGGTCTGCCACTTTAAAGGCGGCGTACAGGGCCGACTGCTGGCTGTCAGTCAGTTCCAGCAGACTGCCGAGCAACAACGGCCCCATTTCGCTGAGGGTGGTGCGCAAGGGATGACCGGACTGCCCGTGCACATCCCACAACGTGACGGGATAAGCCTTGGCCGTGTAGTTCAGGAAAGGCATTCCGGCGATGCGCTCAGCCACCTTGCCCTGGGGCGTGGCCGCCGCACCGAGGCCGCACAGGTCGCCCTTGATATCTGCTGCGAATACCGCAACGCCTGCATCGCTGAAGGCCTCGGCCAGACGCTGCAACGTAACGGTCTTGCCCGTGCCCGTGGCGCCCGCGATGAGCCCGTGACGGTTGGCCAGGCGCATGGACTGGCCGATGGGCTGACCGCCAAGGTCGGCACCGATAAGGAGTTGCGTGGAGTCAGGCATTTCGTCACCCATGGTTAATCTTTAGTGCGAATTGGCGCGCTTCCACAAGATCGCGCCTTGGATATAAAGACCTTAGCGGACGCTACAGGCGTTGAACAAAAATCTGCGCTGCCAGCAGTCAAGTCGAAGCGTTGAACAGCGAAACGGTGATCAAGGCGTTGCAAGCCACCCTGCGAGCCTGCACCGACCTGGAACACCAGGCCGCACGCCTGAAACAATTGGTGGGCAGTTTCCGCATCTGATCCAGCAGCCCGCCGCTCACTCGTCGGCGGGCTGTCATTCTTCTTCAGTCTTACGCTTGCGCTGCTCCCGTTCCCACAACTCGGCGGCACCGGGAAAATCGGTGCCATCCTCACTGTCCAGCTCGTCCGGATCGAATCGGCTCAAACAGCCCTCTCCCAACGTCACCGGGGCCTTTGAGGTGGCTTTGTCCAATGGATCACTCATCGATCAGTCCTCTGGGGGCAAAGAAAAAGGGCCTGGGACGATTTAACGCCCAGGCCCTGTGTTCTTCAATCAAAACCGCCGATCAGAACACGACGGTCTTGTTGCCGTGCACCAGCACGCGGTCTTCCAGGTGGTAACGCAGGCCACGGGCCAGGACCATCTTCTCGACATCACGGCCAAAACGCACCATGTCTTCGATACTGTCGCTGTGGCTGACGCGTACCACGTCCTGCTCGATGATCGGACCGGCATCCAGCTCTTCGGTCACATAGTGGCAAGTTGCACCAATCAGCTTCACACCGCGCAGAGAGGCTTGATGGTAAGGCTTGGCGCCCACGAACGACGGCAGGAAGCTGTGGTGGATATTGATCACCTTGCCGGCGTATTCACGGCACAGTTCCGGCGGCAGGATTTGCATGTAGCGCGCCAGCACCACCACATCGGCTGCGTGCTGCTTGACCAGCCGCGAGACTTCGGCGAAGGCCGGCTCCTTGTCCTGAGGATTGACCGGTACGTGGTAGTACGGAATGCCGTGCCATTCGACCATGCTGCGCAGGTCGTCGTGGTTGGAGATCACGCAAGCGATCTCGCAGTCCAGTTCATCACTGTGCCAGCGGTGCAACAGGTCGGCCAGGCAATGGGATTCACGGCTGGCCATCAACACCACGCGTTTTTTCTGCTCGGTGTCGGTGATCTGCCAGGTCATCGAAAACTCTTCGGCAATCGGCGCGAAGGCCTCGCGGAAGGCCTCAAGACCGAAGGGCAGCGAATCGGCACGAATTTCGTGACGCATGAAGAACCAACCGCTGAGATTGTCCGAGTGATGGCTCGCCTCGGTGATCCAGCCATTGTGGGCGGCCAGAAAGTTACTGACTTTGGCAACGATGCCAACCCGGTCCGGGCAAGCGATCACCAGCCGAAAAGTGCGCATTAGGGGAAAACTCCAGAACTTCGCAAAGGCGGCCATTCTAGCGATTACGCAGAAAAACTGCAGTATTCCTTGGCGCTTATTCTGGTGTCTCGACCTGGCTACGCCCCTTAATAGCGTAAGGTTTTACCACCACTATATGAAGCGCCCGCAGTGACTCGAGCAATATCCCAGGGTTTAAGAAAATTATCTTCGGGCATACGACCTACTAATTAATTCGATTGCAGGGCATTTCCAAAACAATCAAAGCAATTCACATAAATACACTCTTACATGTTTACTTGCAGAAATTGCCTGACTATTATTAGGCCACTTCCCTGCCAATCAGCGCTTTACACAAGGTATATCCACATGTCTCTGATCAACGAATACCGTGCCACCGAAGAAGCGATCAAAGAGCTGCAAGCCCGTTTGAAGAACCTGTCCCAAGACGACAAACTGCAAACCGAGCTGGAATTCGAAGGCAAACTGCGCGCCCTGATGGGTGAGTACTCCAAATCCCTGCGCGATATCATTGCGCTGCTGGATCCGGAGTCGAAAGTTAAAGCACCGCGTGGCGCTGTAAAAACTACCGGCACCAAACGTGCTCGCAAGGTCAAGCAATACAAAAACCCGCACAACGGCGAAGTGATTGAAACCAAAGGTGGCAATCACAAAACCCTGAAAGAGTGGAAAGCCAAGTGGGGCGGCGACGTGGTGGAAGGCTGGGCTACCCTGCTGGGCTAAGCACAACAGAGCTTGCACTTGAGTCCGCCCTAATAAAAAACGCCAGCTTGCTGGCGTTTTTTTATTTTCCGAATACTCTCGGTTACTCGATTACAGTCCCAGGCGAAGCGCCAAAGAATCTGCATACTCCTGCCATTGATCCAATACCTGACGCTGAAACGGTGTAGCACTACCGAGCAACTCCTGCCGCGCCTGCTTAAATGCTCCAAGGGTGTTCGGTGCCCCCCATTCAGGGGTCGACAAACGTTGCTGGCAAAAAAGCCGCCAGCGCTCTTGTTCTTCCTCGCTCAAGGTGCCGGGAAAGTTGCGAGCACGGTAGCGAAACAGCAATTCAGGCAAACGATGATCATCAAACGGCCATTGCTGATGGGCTAATTGTGCAGGCTCTGCGCTCCGTACTTGCTCACATAAGCGGCGATCTCGATCACCAATAAAACCATCGTAGAGCTGCTGCTCCGGATCTGCGCTCGGTGCAAAATCCTCCTCGGCATAAATCGCCGCCAACTTTTCGCCCCAAACTTTCTGTGCGTCAGTTAGTCGCAGCGTGCGCTCCTGACAAATCGCCATATCCAGTTGCAGGCGCTCACGATCTTCAGCCCGCAGCACGCTCAATGGCGCAACCACCGGGCAGCGGTTGATATGCACCAGCTTGAGCGGTACAGGCAACTCGCCTTCGGCGAGGTCATCGCGACGGGTATAAAGACGGCGGCGCAGCGTATCGGCATCCAGTTCCAGCAGCCCCCGGGGATCCAGGCCCAGGTCGCAGACGATCAACGCATTGCGATTGCGCGGGTGCCAGGCCAACGGCAGTACGACCCCCAGATAATGACGCTCGGCGGAAAACCGTCCGGAGATATGCACCATGGGTTGCAGCAATCGCACCTGGTCCATGACCCGCTGTTTGCTGCGCAACTGAAACAGCCAGTCGTAGAGCCTGGGCTGTTTCTCGCGAATCAGCCGCGCCAGAGCAATAGTGGCGCGTACGTCCGACAAGGCATCGTGCGCCTGGCCATGATCGATACCGTTGGCGTGCGTCAGACGCTCCAGCTTGAGCGTGACTCGCCCCTCCTGCTCGGGCCAGACAATGCCCTCTGGCCGCAACGCATAAGCCGTGCGCACCACATCGATCAAATCCCAACGGCTGTTGCCGCCCTGCCACTCCCGCGCGTACGGGTCGAAAAAATTGCGATAGAGGCTGTAGCGCGTCACTTCATCGTCAAATCGCAATGTGTTGTAGCCGGCGCCACACGTGCCCGGCGCGGCCAATTCGGCATGCACGCGGGTCATGAAGTCGGCCTCGGCCAACCCCTTTTCGGCCAGTATCCCTGGAGTAATCCCGGTTATCGCACAGGCCGCCGGATGAGGCAGGATGTCATCACTGGGCAGACAATAAAGATTGACCGGCGGCCCGACCTCATTGAGTTCAAGGTCGGTACGAATGCCGGCGACCTGAAGCGGACGATCGCTGCGCGGGCTGATGCCGGTGGTTTCATAGTCGTACCAGAAAAGAGTGGTCACGGGCTATTCCTGTACTGAAGATCCGCAAAGTCTAGGTGCTGGACAGCCTCCAGGGCCAGCGATACCTGCACTGTACAAACATCCAGTAAAACCTTGAGTGGTTGCTTCCACCGTCGACACTGCTAGCATCCGTGTCTCCAAACCGCTTTGCACTGCCAAGGATCGCGATGCCATCAGCTCCCCTGGACACCCGCTACCAGATCGAGACCCCGGAGGGTATCGACCTGCCATTGCGCCCGGCAGGCCTGCTGCCACGCTCACTGGCCTTTGCCTTCGACCTGGGCATCCGCGGGATTATCATGGGCGTCATGCTGCTGCCGCTGTCCCTGCTCGGCAACATTGGCATCGGACTGGGCTCATTGCTGTTGTTCCTGGTCAGTTGGTGGTACATGGTGCTGTTTGAAGTGCTCAATCAGGGCCACACCCCGGGCAAGCAGGTCATGGGATTACGCGTGATACATGACGATGGCACACCTATCGGCTGGTCCGCTTCCCTGATCCGTAATCTGCTGCGTTTTGTCGACATGCTGCCCTTCGGCTACTTCCTGGGTGCGATCAGTTGCCTGCAACACCCACACTTCAAACGGCTGGGTGACCTCGCTGCTGGCACGCTGGTGATCTACCGTGAACAGCCCCTCAACCGCCCCAAAGTGCCGCAAGGCATGGCACTGCGCCTGCCGTTTGCCCTGGACCTGACTGAGCAGCGGGCCATTCTTGGCTTCGCCGAACGCCAGGGCGAACTCTCCCCGGAACGGGTTCACGAACTGGCGTCCATCCTGGCAACACCTCTGCAGGTATCTCCGGCTCGCGCCACCGAACAATTGAATGGCGTGGCCCGCGGCCTGCTGGGGCCAACATGAAGCAGAGCCTTTTCGAAAGCCGTCACCAACCCCAATGGCAGGCATTCGAGGACAGCCTGAAAGCCCTGGAACAAGGCAAGACCAAGACAGCCGACATGGGCAACTTCCCCTATCAGTACCGACGTCTTTGCCAACACCTGGCCCTGGCCCAGGAGCGCGGCTACAGCAGCTACCTGGTGGACCCGCTGCAGCAATTGGCCTTGCGCGGGCATCAACAGCTGTATCGACATCGCAGCCAGCTTTCAGCCAATGCGCTGGGATTTTTGCTGGCCGGTTTCCCCCGACTGGTACGTGAGGAATGGCGTTTCGTCCTGGTCGCCGGCCTGTTGTTCCTGGGCAGCCTGCTGGGGATTGCCCTGCTGGTCTACCTGTTCCCCGACCTCATTTACAGCATCGTCGGCCCCCAACAGGTGGCCGAGATGCAGGACATGTACAACCCCGAAGCAAGCCGTCTGGGGCGAGCCGCCGAACGCGCCTCCAGCGAGGACTGGATGATGTTCGGCTACTACGTGATGCACAACATCGGCATCGCCTTCCAGACCTTTGCCGCCGGCTTGCTGTTCGGCCTTGGCAGCGTGTTCTTCCTGTTCTTCAACGGCATGATCATTGGTGCAATTTCAGGCCACCTCACCGAAATCGGCTATGGCCAGACCTTCTGGTCATTTGTCATTGGCCATGGCGCCTTCGAACTCACGGCCATCGTCCTGGCGGGGGCGGCAGGCTTGCAACTGGGATGGTCGCTGATCGCGCCCGGTCAACTGACACGCGGCGAATCCCTGCGTCTGGCTGCGCGCAAAAGCGTGCAGATGCTCTGTGGCGTAATGCTGTTCCTGCTGATCGCAGCCTTTATCGAGGCCTACTGGTCCTCCACCACCGTGATCGCCCCCTGGATCAAATACCTGGTCGGTGCAACGCTCTGGACCAGCGTGATCGCCTACTTGACACTTGCCGGGCGGACTCACCATGCGCCTGAGTGATGCCAGCGTAGCGATCCGCCCCCGCACCGCCTGGGAAGCCATGGACCTTGGCGTGCTCATGGCCGGTGAGCATCGCGCACTGCTGATGAGCAGTTGGGCACTGATCACCCTGCCCGTGTTTGCACTGCTCACGGTGCTGCTGTGGGATTACCCGTCCACCGCCATGTTCCTGTTCTGGTGGCTCAAGCCGGCATTCGATCGGTTGCCGCTGTACATACTGTCCAAAGCCCTGTTTGGCGAAACACCCACTGGCAGGCAAGCCGTCCGCCAGTGGCCACGACTGCTCAAGGGCCAACTGCTGGCCAGCCTGACCTGGCGCAGATTCAGCCTGAGCCGCAGCTTCCTGATGCCGGTCAGTCAGCTCGAAGGTCTGGATGGCCAGGCACGTCAACAACGCCTGGGCGTCCTGCAACAACGCAATGCCGGCGCGGCCCGCTGGCTGACCACCCTGGGGGTGCACCTCGAAATCGGTCTCTGGTTCGGCTGCATGGCGCTCTTCTATCTATTCATTCCTCAACAAGTCGAACTGGACTGGGACTGGCAACGGCTGGCAACGGCGACAAGCTCGGAAGGACTGTGGCTGGAGCACCTGGGCAATTTTTTCTATGCCCTGATCCTGGTGTTCTGGGAACCGATCTACGTAGCCTGCGGTTTCAGCCTGTACCTCAACCGCCGTACGGTACTGGAGGCCTGGGACCTGGAGTTGGTGTTCCGTCGCCTGCGCCAACGCCTGAGTACTGTGGCACCGCTGGTGGCCCTGGTGATCGGATTGTGCCTGCTGCCCGTCCATCGTCCCGCCCTGGCAGATGCCCCAACGCCCGCCAAACCCGTAAGTACCCAGTCGGCGAGCCAATCGATCAAGTCGCTGCTGGAGCAGCCGCCCTTCAAAAATCCCGAGACGGTCACCCGCTACCGCTTTGGCGAAGAAAAAACCGCCGACAGGAATACATCCCACAGGGACGGCAAGCTGCCGGCCTGGCTACAAACATTGCTGGACAACTTCAACAGCAATACTTTCAAGCACTTCGCCCAAGGCCTGGAGGTGTTGCTATGGAGCTTGCTGGCTGCTGCCGTGGCGCTGTTGGTGTGGCGCTACCGTGATTGGCTGCGCACGTTCGTCAGCAAACGCAGGCCTCGCAAAACGAAGGTTTCCCGAGCGATCCCCACGCAATTGTTCGGCCTTGAGTTGGGCACCGAAACCTTGCCCGAAGACATCGCCGGCACCGCAGAGCAACTGTGGGTCAGCCAACCACGGGAAGCCCTTGGCCTGCTGTATCGCGGTCTGCTGAACCGGTTGCTGCACGACTTCAATCTGCCGCTGAAAAACGCCGACACCGAAGGACAGGTGCTGGAGCACATTCACCACTTGCATAAACCGCAACTGCTGACCTTCAGCGATGAACTGACGCAACACTGGCAGAACCTTGCCTACGGCCACCGCCTCCCGCCGGTCTCGGCTCGGGAAAAACTGTGCAATGAATGGCGTGCGCTATTCAGCCCGGGGGACGCCCAATGAACCGGTGGTGGCTGTGGCTCGGGTTATTGCTGGCAGGCGTGCTGGGAGCGGGAGGTTTTTACCTTTGGCACCACGCAATCCCTTATGACGAAGTCGTCGATCGTGGCCCCTCCCCGGAAGCCTTGACCAACCCTTATCTGGCGGCAGAACACTTCCTGCGCCAACAAGGCCTGGCGATTGAACATGCCAATAACCTCGAGCGACTGGCCAGCCTGCCAGCTCAGGGCAACAGCCTGCTGCTCTTGGGTGAACGCAGCAGCATGGCGCCAAGGCAAGTGGAGCAACTGCTGGCCTGGGTGAAATCCGGGGGGCACCTGCTGATCGTGGCCGAGGCCCTGTGGGATGAAGAAACCGGTAAAAGTGGCGACCTGCTGCTCGACCGCCTGCAACTGCATCAAGCCTTCAGCGAGGAGTTTGACGAACCCGCCCTGCCGCGCAAGAAAAAAGCACCGGACCTCACCAAGCTCTACGTGGACAATGAAACCGCGCCTGCCTATTTCAGCTTTGACACCGACTTCAACCTCATCGACCCGAGGCATCTCGCACAGTTTTCCGCCAACAGCGCCAAATCCAGCCACCTGATGCAGCTCAACCTCGGACAAGGTCGTGTCACAGTGGTGACCGACAGCGACCTATGGAAAACCCCTGCCATCGGTCGGCACGACAACGCCTGGCTGCTGTGGTACCTGAACCAGGGCACCGATGTCACGTTGCTGTTCAACACAGACGTAGACGATTTGTTCACGCTGCTGTTGCGCTACTTTCCCCAGGCACTGACAGCGTTGGCGGCATTAATTGCCCTGGCGCTTTGGCACGCGGGCATGCGTCAGGGCCCAATCCAGGCACCTGCGCCAAGGGCTCGCCGACAATTGCAGGAACATCTGAAAGCCAGCGCCGACTTCCTGCTGCGACGCAGCGGCCAGGGCACCCTTCTGCTGGCCTTGCAGCGCGATGTGCTGCGTGCCGCCAGGCATCGCCACCCAGGCTTTGAACATCTCGACACAACAGAACAGTGGCAGGCCCTTGAACACCTGACGCGCCAACCCTCCCACGCCATCAGCCAGGCCCTCGGCCCACTCCCGGTGAAACGGCTTTCCAGTGCCGACTTCAGCCGTCAGGTGGCATGCCTGCAAACCCTCAGGAACGCCCTATGAGCGAATTTCCGGCCACTCCCCCCGTGCCCGACGCAACCCTGCTACACGCCAGCCAGCAAGCCCAGGCCCTGCGGGTCGAATTGCGCAAGGCCGTGATAGGCCAGGACCCGGTGATCGACGATGTACTCACCGCACTGATCGCCGGCGGCCATGTGTTGCTCGAAGGCGTCCCCGGGCTGGGCAAAACCTTGCTGGTCCGCGCCCTGGCCCGCTGCTTCGGCGGCGACTTCGCGCGCATCCAGTTCACGCCCGACCTGATGCCCAGCGATGTCACCGGCCATGCCGTGTACGACCTGCACACCGAACAGTTCAAGTTGCGCAAAGGCCCACTCTTCACCCACCTGCTGCTGGCCGACGAAATCAACCGCGCGCCGGCCAAGACACAGGCCGCGCTGCTCGAGGCCATGCAGGAACGCCAGGTCACCCTTGAAGGCGAGGCACTGCCCATTGGTCAGCCCTTCATGGTGCTGGCGACCCAGAACCCCATCGAACAGGAAGGCACATACCCGCTGCCCGAGGCCGAGCTGGACCGCTTCATGCTCA
Organism: Pseudomonas sp. SDO524_S393; assembly: GCF_054071875.1. Taxonomy (NCBI): domain Bacteria; kingdom Pseudomonadati; phylum Pseudomonadota; class Gammaproteobacteria; order Pseudomonadales; family Pseudomonadaceae; genus Pseudomonas; species Pseudomonas sp. SDO524_S393. Next base: position 16,042 of record NZ_JBSVVZ010000060.1, read on the forward strand.
AGGTCCGCATGGATTACCCCGACGCCCGGCAAGAGCTGGATATGGTGCGCGAAGTGACGCGCTCGTCCCGCGCCGACATGCTGGATGTACAGCCTCTGCGCACCGTACTGACGGCCGAAGATGTGCTGCAGCTACAGCAGATCGCCAGTGGTCTGGCCCTCGACGAGCAGGTACTCGATTATGCCGTGCGCCTGGCGCGAGCTACTCGAAGCTGGCCAGGGCTGACCATCGGGGCCGGCCCCCGCGCCTCGATTGCTCTGGTCCGTGGCGCGCGGGCACGGGCCTTGTTGCGCGGCGGTGAGTTTGTCACGCCGGACGATATCAAGGGCTGTGCCCTGGCGGTCTTGCGCCATAGAGTGCGCATCGCTCCCGAACTGGACATCGACGGTCTGGAGGTGGACCAGGTGCTCACACAGATGCTCGACCAGATTCCGGCACCCCGGCAATGACGCGTCCATGAAGCCCACTCGTCTGCTGTTGATCTGGCTGGGCATACTACTGGGCCTGAGCCTTGTGCTGGGCACCGCAACAGCCTTGCAAGTCAAGGTGCCCGACACCCTGCACGCCATACTCTGGGGCTTGTTCCTCGCACTGTTGCTGCTGGCACTGCTGGACGCCTTGCGATTGCGTCGTCGCCCGTCCCCACGGGTGTACCGACAGATGCCTGGCAGCCTGGCACTGGGACGCTGGGGCGAGGTACGCCTGACGCTGGAACACGATTACCCGCAGCCCTTGAAAGCACAGCTATTCGATCATGTGCCAGATGGCCTGAGCGCAGAGAACATGCCCCAGTCCATCGAGCTCCGCCCTGGCGAGCGCAGCGAACTGGGATACCGGTTACGCCCGCTGCGACGGGGGCACTTCAGTTTCAATCGGTGCGAAATCTACCTGCCCAGCCCCCTGGGGCTCTGGTCAGCACGTCGCTTTATCGACACCCAGGACGCCACACGCGTCTACCCCGATTTCGCACGGCTGTACGGCGCACAACTGTTGGATGTGAATAACTGGTTGAGCCAACTGGGGGTTCGCCAGCGTCAGCGGCGGGGACTGGGGCAGGAATTCCATCAATTGCGCGAGTTCCGCGAGGGCGACAGCCTGCGTCAGATCGACTGGAAGGCAACCGCACGGCAACGCACGCCGATAGCCCGGGAGTATCAGGATGAGCGCGACCAGCAGATCGTATTCATGCTCGATTGTGGCCGCCGCATGCGCAGCCAGGATGACGAACTGGCTCACTTCGACCATGCGCTCAATGCCTGCCTGCTGCTCAGTTATGTCGCCTTGCGCCAGGGCGATGCAGTCGGGCTCTGCACCTTCGCCGCAGATCAGCCTCGCTACCTGGCGCCCGTCAAGGGCAGCGGTCAGTTGAACCGGCTGCTCAACGCGGTATATGACCTGGACACCACGCGACGCACCGCCGATTACCCAGCAGCCGCCAGCCAGTTACTGGCCCGGCAAAAACGCCGCTCGCTGGTGATCATGGTGACCAACCTGCGGGATGAGGATGACGAAGCGTTCATGACAGCGGTCAAGCGCATCAGCCGTCAGCATCGGGTACTGGTGGCCAGCCTGCGGGAAGAAGTATTGGACCAGTTGCGCAACGCGCCCGTACAGACGTTAACTGAAGCCCTCGCCTACAGCGGCACCGTCGACTACCTCAACACACGCAACGAACTGCATGAACGCCTGGTAGCACAAGGTCTGTCGGTCTTGGACATTCTGCCTTCTGCATTGGGCCCCGCGCTGGTAACACGCTACCTGGGCTGGAAAAAAGCGGGCGTGCTGTAACCCAGGCGCCCGCTTCTAAGCGGATGCCTGCAAGGGATCGAAGCTGAAATACTGCACCAAGGCAGTGATGAGCTGCCCGTACTCTTCGGATGCCTCAAGTACGCTGAACCCGGAATCGTAATGCTGCGGGTTGATGTCTTCATGGCTCCACAGGCAGGTTGCCGTCAGGTCGATGGCATGAAGGGTGTCTTGAGGGCCGGGTACCTTCAACCGCAACTCGAAATCCACATCCACCATCATGGGCAACTGGCTGATCAACATGAGTCCATCCTCGGACGCATTGCCCAGAAACCCGATGGGTTTGTCAGTCAGGCGGTTGAACACTTGCAGAAAACAAGGCAGCTGATGCCGCTCGATCCGTCGTTCGGTAAACATGGTGAGATCGCCATCCAGTGGCCATGTTCGTGGCCGTGCCAGTGATTCGGAACGAGTACTACACCTCGCTCTCCCTGGATCTCGGTGTGACAACCGACCACTTTTGTCACCTTACAACTGCCGAATCCGGGTCTTGCCTTGGGTTATACGGAATCTTGTACAAACCAGTCTCCGAAGAATAGCCCAAGACTGGCAGCAGGCCAGCTATGAAATGACAAACATCATTACAATGGCGCCGGACGCGGCTGGGCCACGCTTGCACCGGGGTAATGCCCCAGTTGCTGCAGGGTATCGAGCCTTGCACGGGCACGGTAGGCATACTCGCTCGAAGGGTACTGATTGATGATGAACTGGTAGGTCTGAACCGCATCGACAAACAATTTCTGCCGCTCCAGGCACTGCCCGCGCAACATCGAGACCTCCGGTTGCACATAGCGCCGGGTGCGGCTCTCACGGTCGACCTGGGACAACTCCAGGGTGACGCGTTCGCAATCACCTACCTTGTAGGCGCGATACGCGTTGTTCAAATGATGGTCCATCGACCAGCGGGTACAGCCGACGACACTGACGGCCAGGGCAGCAATGAGCAAAATTCGCATGAGGGTTCTCCTGTCTTGAGCAGTGTATCGACCCCTAGTCGAAAATCTTCAAGGTTGTTCATGGATTCATCCGAAGCAAAAACAAGCGAATCGTCGATAAGTAGTGCAAACGAACAATGACTACAACGAAAGAGCATAGTAGCCTTCCCCAGCGCTTGAACTCAGGAGTCTGTGCATGTCCGTCCGTCGTACCAAAATCGTCGCCACCCTTGGCCCGGCCAGTAACTCGCCGGAAGTCCTCGAACAGCTGATTCTGGCTGGTTTGGACGTCGCCCGTCTGAACTTCTCCCACGGCACCCCGGACGAGCACAAGGCTCGCGCCAAACTGGTGCGTGACCTGGCTGCCAAGCACGGTCGCTTCGTTGCACTGCTGGGTGACCTGCAAGGCCCCAAGATTCGTATCGCCAAATTCGCCAACAAGCGGATCGAGCTGAAAATCGGTGACAAATTCACCTTCTCCACCAGCCACCCGCTGACCGAAGGCAACCAGCAAGTCGTGGGTATCGACTACCCGGACCTGGTCAAGGACTGCGGTGTCGGTGACGAACTGCTGCTGGATGACGGCCGCGTGGTCATGCGCGTCGAGACCGCGACCGAGACCGAACTGAACTGCGTCGTGATCATCGGCGGTCCGCTGTCGGACCACAAAGGCATCAACCGTCGTGGCGGCGGCCTGACGGCACCGGCCCTGACTGAAAAAGACAAGGCCGACATCAAGCTCGCTGCCGAAATGGAAGTGGACTACCTCGCGGTGTCCTTCCCGCGCGACGCCGCTGACATGAAATATGCCCGTCAGTTGCGCGACGAAGCCGGCGGTACCGCTTGGCTGGTCGCCAAGATCGAACGCGCCGAAGCCGTGGCCGACGACGAAACCCTCGACGACCTGATTGAGGCTTCCGACGCCGTGATGGTTGCCCGTGGCGACTTGGGCGTGGAAATCGGCGATGCCGAGCTGATCGGTATCCAGAAGAAGATCATCCTGCACGCTCGCCGCCACAACAAAGCGGTGATCGTGGCGACCCAGATGATGGAGTCGATGATCCAGAACCCGATGCCGACCCGTGCCGAAGTGTCCGACGTGGCCAACGCCGTGCTCGACTACACCGACGCCGTGATGCTCTCGGCAGAAAGTGCCGCCGGCCCGTACCCGCTGGAAGCGGTGCAAGCCATGGCGCGTATCTGCCTCGGCGCTGAAAAGCACCCAACCAGCAAGACCTCCAGCCACCGCATCGGCAAAGAGTTCGAAAGCTGCGACCAGAGTATCGCCCTGGCGGCCATGTACACCGCCAACCACTTCCCGGGCGTGAAGGCGATCATCGCCCTGACCGAAAGTGGCTACACGCCGTTGATCATGTCACGCATCCGTTCTTCGGTGCCGATCTACGCATTCACCCCACACCGTGAAGCCCAGGCTCGCACGGCAATGTTCCGTGGCGTGTACACCGTTCCGTTCGATCCGGCTTCGCTGGCGCCGAACGAAGTCAGCCAGAAGGCAATCGACGAACTGGTCAAGCGCGGCGTCGTGGAGAAGGGCGACTGGGTCATTTTGACCAAGGGTGACAGCTACCACACCACCGGTGGCACCAACGGCATGAAGATCCTGCACGTGGGCGACCCACAGGTCTGAGTGAGCGTTAGATGCGAAAGCCCCGACTGGTTCGGGGCTTTTTTATGCCTGAATATTTTATGTTGTCCGTTCGGCCTCATCGCGGGCAAGCCCGGTTCCCACAGTTAACTGCATTCCGATGTGGGAGCTGGCTTGCCTGCGATAGCGTCATCAGCGTTTGGTGATAAACGCCGACAACGCCGCAATCGCTTCCGGTGACTTCAACCGCTGGATAAACAGCGCGCCTTCCTCCTCGATCACCTGCCGCAACTGTTCACGGTCGACGCTTTTCATCAGGTGCTTGCTGACCTGCACGGCCCCCGTCGCCAGCGTCTCGAAACGCCCGGCAACCTCGCGCGCCTTGGCCAGTGCGGCCTCGCCACTGCTGAGCGCCTCGGTGGCAATGCCCCAGGCCGCCGCCTGCTCTCCGGTAAAGCCTTCGCCCAGCAACAACAGTTCGGCGGCCTTCGCGTGCCCAAGCAATCGCGGAAGAATCAGGCTGGAGCCAAACTCGGGGCACAATCCCAGGTTGACGAACGGCATGCGCAGACGCGCATCCCGGCTGACATAGACCAGATCGCAATGCAGCAACAACGTGGTACCGATGCCCACCGCCACCCCGGCCACCCCTGCAATTACCGGCTTTCGGCAGTTGAGCAGGCTTTTCATGAAGTTGAAGACCGGGCTGTCGAGGCTGGCGGGAGGCTCTTCGAGAAAATCGACGAGGTCGTTCCCGGCGGTAAAACATTCCGCGCTGCCCTGGATCAGCACCGCGTTGATGCTCGCATCGGCATCCGCCTGTTCCAGGGCGTCGCCCAACTGGCTGTACATGGCGCGGGTCAGGGCGTTTTTTTTGTCTGGGCGATTGAGCTGCAGGATCAGCAGCCCTTGTTCGCGCGACGATTGGATGGCATCGGTCATGGCAACTCTCGCGGCGGAAAGATTCAGCGCTCAACCACGGGGCAGGAACACGTCAGCCAGCAGTTGGTTACGCGGCAGCCCCGCCAGGAACAGGCGCTTGGAGAAGGCCTCGACATTGGCAGGGTGCCCGCAGAGTAAAGCCAGTGTTTGCCGGGAAACAAGCCGCAGTTGCGCCAAAACCTCGGTCAACTGAGCCTGGGTCCACAGCTCGACACTGAGGTTGGCATGGCTGGCGGCCAATGCAGCCAGTGGCTCGGCCAGGTAATGCCCATTGTCATCGTGGGCCAGGTGGATCACCCGGATCGTACCCAGATGCTCCTGGCGCAAGGCTTCGCGCAATACGCCCCACAACGGCGCAAGCCCGGTACCGCTGCCCATCAGCCAGAGCGGGCGCGCGTGCCAGTCGGGATCGTATTGCAAGGCCCCACCGCGCAATTCACCCAGGCGCAGGCTGTCACCCGCCTTGAGTGCACGGGCGGCATCGCTGAATTCACCCGGCAATCGACAATCGAGGTGAAACTCCAGATACGGGTCGACCTGGGGCAGACTCGCCAGCGAATAAGGCCGTGCCACGTTACCCGCCCACAGCACCACATGCTGCCCGGCGCGGTAGCGAAACCCGCGTTCGGGCTGCAAACGCAGGCGCAACACCGATGCATTGAGCCAGTCGGCGCGCAGCACCTGTGCGGGCAAGCCATCGCTCAGCGGGTCAAACACCTCGACCTGCACCTCGCCAGCCACCGAACACTGACACGCGAGACGCCAGCCTGCCTGACGCCGGTCCGGGTTCAAGGCGTCCGGTTGCTTGTCGATGACATCGCCCCGGCAGCGCACCAGGCAGGCATGGCAACTGCCCGCGCGGCAACTGTAGGGCACGGCCACGCCCGCCTGGTTCAAGGCGTCCAACAGGTTGCTGCCGGCGGATACCGACCAGTGGCGCTCACCGACATACAGTTCAGGCATATAAGGTCTCAATCACATAGGGTGCGCACAGGGAATCATGCCCGGCAGAGTTTGACCATAGTCGGGTGTATCGGCCACCGAGCCGGGTTATACTGCCGCGCCTTTTTAGCGTCGCGCCAGCTCCACACCGGCGTGTCTTGGAAAGGTGGCCTCAGCCGACCGATGCACCCCACTGAAGCCACCTTTATTGAATGTTCCCTTATAGAGGAGCGCGACTCATGACCGTGATCAAGCAAGACGACCTGATTCAGAGCGTTGCCGACGCCCTGCAATTCATTTCCTACTACCACCCCGTTGATTTCATCCAGGCGATGCACGAGGCCTACCTGCGCGAAGAATCGCCGGCAGCCCGTGACTCCATGGCCCAGATCCTGATCAACTCGCGCATGTGCGCCACCGGCCATCGCCCGATCTGCCAGGACACCGGTATCGTCACCGTGTTCGTGCGCGTGGGCATGGACGTGCGTTGGGACGGCGCCACCATGGGCCTGGACGACATGATCAACGAAGGCGTGCGCCGCGCCTACAACCTGCCGGAAAACGTCCTGCGTGCTTCCATCCTCGCCGACCCGGCGGGCGCGCGTAAGAACACCAAGGACAACACCCCGGCGGTCATCCACTACTCCATCGTCCCGGGCAACACCGTGGAAGTGGACGTGGCGGCCAAGGGCGGCGGTTCCGAAAACAAGTCGAAAATGGCCATGCTCAACCCGTCCGACTCGATCGTCGACTGGGTTCTGAAGACCGTTCCGACCATGGGCGCCGGCTGGTGCCCACCGGGCATGCTGGGTATCGGCATCGGCGGCACCGCAGAGAAAGCCGCGGTGATGGCCAAGGAAGTGTTGATGGAATCCATCGACATCCACGAGCTGAAAGCCCGTGGCCCGCAGAACCGCATCGAAGAGATGCGCCTGGAGCTGTTCGAGAAGGTCAACCAGTTGGGCATTGGCGCCCAGGGCCTGGGCGGCCTGACCACCGTGCTCGACGTGAAGATCATGGACTACCCGACCCACGCCGCCTCCCTGCCGGTGTGCATGATCCCCAACTGCGCCGCCACGCGCCACGCGCACTTCGTGCTCGACGGCTCGGGCCCGGCAGCGCTGGAAGCGCCACCGCTGGACGCCTACCCGGAGATCGTCTGGGAAGCCGGCCCGTCGGCCCGCCGCGTCAACCTCGACACCCTGACCCCGGAAGACGTGCAGAGCTGGAAGCCGGGCGAAACCGTGCTGCTCAACGGCAAGATGCTCACCGGTCGCGACGCCGCGCACAAGCGCATGGTCGAGATGCTGAACAAGGGCGAAACCCTGCCGGTGGACCTCAAGGGTCGCTTCATCTACTACGTCGGCCCGGTTGATCCGGTTGGCGACGAAGTCGTGGGCCCGGCCGGTCCGACCACCGCCACGCGGATGGACAAGTTCACCCGCCAGATCCTCGAACAAACCGGCCTGCTGGGCATGATCGGCAAGTCCGAGCGCGGCCCGACTGCGATCGACGCGATCAAGGACAACAAGGCGGTGTACCTGATGGCCGTCGGCGGCGCCGCCTACCTGGTGGCGCAAGCGATCAAGAAATCCAAAGTGCTGGCGTTCGCCGAACTGGGGATGGAAGCGATCTACGAGTTCGAGGTCAAGGACATGCCGGTCACCGTCGCGGTGGACAGCAAAGGTGAATCGGTGCACATCACCGGTCCTGCCATCTGGCAGAAGAAGATCAGTGAAAGCCTGGCGGTAGAAGTGCAGTAAGCACCTGACCGTTTGAATGAAGGCGACTGCGGCTCCACCGCCCAGTCGCCTTTTTCATGCCTGACACTTTTGTCAGGCCGGATGCAGCCCGCTCCCACAACGGCCCGCTCACTACAGATCCGATGGCCCATGGTATGGTGCACTCCCCTTATTGCGCCTGCCCCTCACCGTATGATCGTGATCCCCCGTCCCCTGCGCCTGACCTTCTATTCGCTGCTGATCATTGCCGGTGCGGTGCTGGCCGCCGCCGTGGCAACACGCCATGCCGAACGTCAGGCCCTGGTGGACGATGCCGCCCGTGCCAATCAGCAGCTGGCGCTGTACGCCAACTCCCTGCACACCCTGATCGAACGCTACCGAGCCCTGCCCGCCGTGCTGGCGCTGGACTCGGAAATGATCCGCGCCTTGAAAGGCCCGCTGGATGTCAGCACCCAGGACGTGCTCAACCGCAAGCTGGAGCGCATCAACGGTGCCGCCCAATCCTCCACCCTGGAGTTGATGGACCGCACCGGCCTGGCCGTGGCCGCCAGCAACTGGAACCTGCCGAGCAGCTACGTCGGACACAACTATGCGTTTCGCCCCTACTTCAGCCAGACCTTGAGCCAGGGCACCGGGCGGTTTTATGCGGTGGGGGTGACCACCGGCATCCCCGGTTATTTCCTCTCCAGCGCAGTGCTGGACGAACATGAGCAGTTCCTCGGTGCCATGGTGGTAAAACTGGAGTTCCCCGAACTGGAACGCGAGTGGGCACAAGGCAATGACCTGCTGCTGGTCAGCGACGCACGGGGCATTGTGTTCATCGCCAACCAGGCGGGCTGGCGCTACCGCAATTTGCGACCGCTGTCGGAACACGACCTCGCGGAGCTCAAGGCCACCCGTCAATACGACAAGAAGCAACTGCAGCCGCTGGAGACCCAGACCCTGCAACGCTTCGACGACAACAGCCACTTGATGCGCGTCAACGGCCCTGACGGCAGCGCCAATTACATCTGGGAATCCCTGCCGCTGAAGGCCGAGGGCTGGACCCTGCACCTGCTGCGCAAACCGCAGTTCGCCTTCGAAGACCAACGCAATGCAGGCCTGGCCGCCGCCGGTTCCTGGCTGGCCCTGGTGTTTCTCGTGCTGTTCCTCAGCCAGCGCTGGCGCCTGGCCCGTTTGCGCCAGCGCAGCCGTGAAGAGCTGGAACAATTGGTGGAGGAGCGCACCCAGGCCCTGCGCACCGCCCAGGATGGCCTGGTGCAGTCAGCCAAGCTGGCGGCGCTGGGGCAGATGTCCGCCGCCCTCGCCCATGAAATCAATCAGCCGCTGACCGCCCAGCGCATGCAACTGGCCACCCTGCGCCTGTTGCTGGATCACGGTCGGGTCGACGACGCCTACCAGGCACTCACCCCGCTGGACGACATGCTCACGCGCATGGCTGCACTCACCGGCCATCTCAAGACCTTCGCGCGCAAAAGCCCCAGCGGCCTGCGCGAACGCCTGGACCTGGCCACGGTGGTCGACCAATCGCTGCACTTGCTGGACGCTCGCCTGCGCGATGAAAGCATCGGCGTCGTGCTGGACCTCACTCGCCCGGCGTGGGTTCGTGGCGACGCGATTCGCCTGGAACAGGTGCTGATCAACCTGCTGCGCAACGCCCTCGACGCCATGGCCGACAAACCGCGCAAACGCCTGGAAATCCGCCTGCACGCCGATCAGCAATTGTGGCGACTGACCGTCAGCGACAGCGGCGGCGGGATCGCCGACGAACACCTCAACAGCGTGTTCGACCCATTCTTCACCACCAAGCCGGTCGGTGACGGGCTGGGCTTGGGGCTGGCGGTGTCCTACGCTATCGTGCACGAACTCGGCGGACGCCTGGTCGCCGGCAATCGCGACGATGGCGCAGTGTTCACCCTCACCCTGCCCATCGCGCTGGAGACCCCGGACCTATGCTGAACGCGGTGATTGTGGTCGATGACGAAGCCAGCATTCGCACGGCCGTGGAGCAGTGGTTGAGCCTGTCCGGGTTTGACGTGCAACTGTTCAGCCGCGCCGAGGAATGCCTGGCACAGTTACCCAGGGACTTTCCCGGAGTGATCCTGAGCGATGTGCGCATGCCGGGGCTCAGCGGCCTGGAACTGCTGGCCGAGGTGCAGCGCCGCGACAAGGACCTGCCGGTGATATTGCTCACCGGCCATGGCGACGTGCCGATGGCCGTGGAAGCCATGCGCGACGGTGCCTACGACTTTCTGGAAAAGCCCTTCAGCCCGGACGCCCTGCTCAACAGCCTGCGTCGCGCGCTCGATAAGCGTGGACTGATCCTGGAAAACCGTCGCCTGCATCAACAGGCCGACCATCGGGCGCAGTTGGAAACCACCCTGCTGGGGGTTTCCCGGGGCTTGCAGAATCTGCGTCGCCAGGTGCTGGACCTGGCGAGCCTGCCGGTCAATGTGCTGATTCGTGGCGAGACCGGCAGCGGCAAAGAGATGGTCGCCCGCTGCCTGCATGATTTCGGCCCTCGGGCCAAGAAAGCCTTCGTGGCGCTCAACTGTGCGGCGATCCCCGAACAGCTGTTCGAGGCCGAGCTGTTCGGTCACGAGAGCGGCGCCTTCACCGGCGCCCAGGGCAAGCGCATCGGCAAGCTGGAGTACGCTCACGGTGGCACGCTGTTCCTCGACGAGATCGAAAGCATGCCACTGGCGCAGCAAGTGAAGCTGCTGCGGGTGTTGCAGGAGCAGAAGCTGGAGCGGCTAGGCTCCAATCAGAGCATCCCGGTGGACCTGCGCATCATCGCCGCCACCAAGCCTGACTTGCTGGAGGAGGCGCGGGCCGGGCGTTTTCGCGAAGACCTGGCCTATCGCCTGAACGTCGCGCAACTGCGCCTGCCGCCCCTGCGCGAACGGCGCGAAGACATTCCGCTGCTGTTCGATCACTTTGCCCGAGGCGCCGCCGAACGCCTGGGTCGCAACGTCGAGCCGCTGAGCGGCGCGCAACTGGGGCGCCTGCTCAGCCATGACTGGCCGGGCAACGTGCGCGAACTGGCCAATGTGGCTGAACGCCAGGTACTCGGCCTGGGAGAGCCGGAACCGGAAGGCATCGAAGCCGGGCAATCCCTGGCGGCGCAACAGGAAGCCTTCGAGGCGCATTGCTTGAAAGCGGCGCTGACACGGCACAAGGGCGATATCAAGGCGGTGCTGGCGGAACTGCAACTGCCGCGTCGGACCTTCAATGAAAAGATGCAGCGGCATGGGTTGGTGCGGGACTCGTTTCTCTGACCTATTTCTCGTATTGGCCTTCAGGCCGCCTTCGCGGGCAAGCCCGCTCCCACACTTGATCCCATTCCAACTGGATGAATGCGGTCGAATGTGGGAGCTGGCTTGCCTGCGAAGAGGCCAGCGGCCATAAGCGGATTTCCGCTTATCACCCAAGATTTATCAGCGACTTTCCGCTCAAAAAAAACCGCAAACCCGTCTATTCCGGGCCCTCATCTACCTGGCACAGCTCCTGCTATAGCCCGAGCCAGGCTGTGCTTCGGCACGCTCCATAAAAACAACTAGATGAAGGATCCTTCAATGGATAACTCCAACGCCTTGCCTCTGGGGTCGGCGGCTGCGCCGGCGCAAGCACGCACTACCTCCAGCCGAATCAAATCGATTTTCAGTGGTTCCGTCGGCAACATGGTCGAATGGTACGACTGGTACGTGTACGCCGCCTTCTCGCTGTACTTCGCCAAGACCTTTTTCCCGAAAGGCGACACCACCGCCCAACTGCTCAACACCGCCGCGATTTTCGCCGTGGGCTTCCTGATGCGCCCGATCGGCGGCTGGCTGATGGGCCTGTACGCCGACAAGGTGGGGCGTAAAAAAGCCCTGATGGCCTCGGTCTACCTGATGTGCTTTGGCTCGCTGCTGATTGCCCTGAGCCCGGGCTATGAAATCATCGGCATCGGTGCGCCGATCCTGCTGGTATTTGCCCGTCTGCTGCAGGGCCTGTCTGTCGGCGGCGAATACGGCACCTCCGCCACTTACCTCAGCGAGATGGCCACCAAGGAACGTCGCGGTTTCTACTCCAGCTTCCAGTACGTGACCCTGATCTCGGGCCAACTCATCGCGCTGGCGGTGCTGATCGTGCTGCAACAGATCCTCACCACCGAGCAACTGTATGACTGGGGCTGGCGTATCCCGTTCGCCATCGGTGCGCTGTGCGCCGTGGTCGCGTTGTACCTGCGTCGCGGCATGGAAGAAACCGAGTCGTTCACCAAGAAGGAAAAAGCCAAGGAAAGCACCATGCGCACCTTGATGCGCCACCCCAAGGAACTGATGACCGTGGTCGGCCTGACCATGGGCGGTACCCTGGCCTTCTACACCTACACCACCTACATGCAGAAATACCTGGTGAACACCGTCGGCATGAGCATCTCCGACTCCACCACCATCTCGGCGGCGACGCTGTTTCTGTTCATGTGCCTGCAACCCATCGTCGGTGGGCTGTCGGACAAGGTGGGCCGTCGGCCGATCCTGATCGCCTTCGGTATCCTCGGCACCCTGCTCACCGTACCGATCCTCAGCACCCTGCACACCATCCAGACCTGGTGGGGCGCGTTCTTCCTGATCATGGCGGCGCTGATCATCGTCAGCGGCTACACCTCGATCAACGCGGTGGTGAAAGCCGAGCTGTTCCCGACCGAAATCCGCGCCCTGGGCGTGGGCTTGCCCTACGCACTGACCGTATCGATCTTCGGCGGTACCGCTGAATACATCGCGCTGTGGTTCAAGAGCATTGGCATGGAAACCGGTTACTACTGGTACGTGACCGCGTGCATCGCGGTATCGCTGGTGGTCTACGTGACCATGAAGGACACGCGCAAGCACTCGCGCATCACCACTGACTAACTGTCTGTCGCGGTAAAAACTGTGGGCTTGTGTGGGAGCTGGCTTGCCTGCGATAGCATCACCTCGGTGCAACTGGAAAACCGAGGTGATGCTATCGCGGGCAAGCCCGGCTCCCACACAACCACACGCCCACATTGGTTATGATGTCTGCTCCGAAACCGAGAGCAGAACAGGCCATGTCCGACGATATCCATTTCTACGAACCCGCCAACGGCCACGGCCTGCCCCATGATCCGTTCAATGCCATCGTCGGCCCACGACCCATCGGCTGGATCTCGTCCCACGACCGCGAAGGGCACCTGAACCTCGCGCCCTACAGCTTCTTCAATGCATTCAATTACATTCCGCCGATCATTGGTTTTTCCAGTGTCGGGCGCAAAGACAGCCTGAACAATATCGAACAGACCGGTGAGTTTGTCTGGAACCTGGCCACCCGCCCGTTGGCCGAGCAGATGAACCTGAGTTGCTCCGCCGTTTCACCCGAGGTCAACGAATTCGAGTTGTCCGGCCTGACGCCGGTGGCATCGAAAATCGTCGGCGTGCCTCGAGTCGGCGAAAGCCCGGTGTCGTTCGAATGCAAGGTGACGCAGATCATTCAGCTGCAACGCGCCGACCAGGCCTTGGTACCAAGCTGGCTGGTGCTGGGCGAGGTCGTTGCGGTGCACATCGCCAAATGGCTGCTCAAGGACGGGATCTACGACACCGCCGCCGCCGAGCCTATCCTGCGCGGCGGCGGCCCGGCGGACTACTTCCAGTTGGGGCCGGAGGCCCTGTTCAAGATGCATCGACCCCGCTGATTGATCACTTTTCAACAAACACAACAAAACAGTGTGGGAGCCGGGCTTGCCCGCGATAGCGGCGTGTCAGCTACCCAATGAGTCGGCTGTCATGCCCTCATCGCGGGCAAGCCCGGCTCCCACATTTGTTCTTTGTTGGGCAGTAAAACGCGTCCGGCTTTAGCTTGCGACAGTCGCCCAGCTCAGTTGACCGTCTTCATCCACATCAACCAGCCGCTCAAGCTGCACCGTCGCAGCATCATCGGCATCGGACGCGGTCTTGAACGTCTGCCCATCAAGGATCTTGTGAAACTTCGGGGCGCCCATGCCATCCAGTGCCTTGACGGCGACGGCGGCGCTATAGCCACCTTCACCCGGTACTACGGCGGAAACGGCTTCGTGATGGGCAAATTGTTTACGTGCCATGTTGCAGGTCCTGGCCAATGAAAAGTCGGCCATTGTAACCCTCAGCCGGCGAGTTGCAGGTACTCGCCGTAGGCGTGTGCAGCGGATGCATCGGTGAAGGTCTGGAAGTCCATGCTGCGGACCACCATGTCGTTCAACAGCTCGGTAAAGATCATCAAGGCTGGAGAGTTGAAGTAGGCGCTCATGGCCTGCTCGCTGCTCCAGAAACCCGAGATCAGCCACACATCGGGGTCGGTCTGGGAATGCTGCAACGAAAATTGCAGGCAACCCTGAGCCTGGCGGCCCGGTTCGATCAAACTGCTCAAGCGTGCACCGAGTTCGGTGCTGCACCCGCTGCGTGCGCGGATAAAGGCCATATGGCTTGCGGGAATGGGGGTGGACATATTCGACTCTCCCGTTGAGAAGTGATGCTCGGCAAACACGGTGAGGGCGTGTTGCCACAGGATCAAAGATAACGGCGCGAGGGTGGACGCGGTTAGTCAATTCCTGCCGGCTTATTGCACAATCCTGCGAGAAGCGTAGACAGGCTGTTTATCCACCAGGGTTCATGCCCTGCCCATCCCCCATGTTTCAGGCAGATGACAGGCCCCGGGCTTGCCCGATTCACGTTCTGTCGCAGGATCAGGCAAGGATTGTGCAGAATCGACGTAGCACGCTTTGAAAAGCCGCCTATAAGCTTTATCCATCGTAGAAGCCACAGAGGGCATCCCATGTCGTCGTCGGAACACAAACCCCTTCCCCTCGATGCCGAGATGGAAAAGCAGCGCGCCGAACTGGCCAGCATCGTGCGCCGTCATACCTGGGAAGATGGCTCCTACGGTACGGCGGTGACGACACTGTTTCTCAACCGCCACAACGCGCCCCGGGATTTCATGCCGGTACTGGCGGAACCTGCCCTGTGCATTTTGGCCAGCGGCAGCAAGGAAGTGCGCCTGGCCGACGAGATCTTTGCCTACGACCCGCTCAACTACCTGGTGTTCTCGGTGGCGATGCCGGTGGCAGGCCGGATCATCGTAGCCACGCCGGAAGACCCGAACCTGTCGATACGGATCAACATCGACCCCAACCAGCTCACCGCGTTGATTGCCGAAGCCGGCCCGATGGGTGTGCCGTCGCGTCCGACCTCCCGCGGCATGTATGTGGACCGTATCGACGGCCAGTTGCTCGACGCCGTGCTGCGCCTGGTCCGCCTGCTGGATACGCCCAAAGACATCGCGATGCTGGCGCCGCTGATCAATCGGGAAATTCTCTACCGTCTGTTGCGTGGGCCACAGGGATATCGCTTGTATGAAATCGCCGTGGCCAACAGCCAGAGCCATCGGGTCAGCCAGGCGATCACCTGGTTGAACGGCAACTATGAACAACCGCTGCGTATCGATGACCTGGCCAAGGAAGTGAACCTGAGCGTGTCGACCCTGCACCACCGCTTCAAGGCGATCACCGCCATGAGCCCGTTGCAGTATCAGAAACAATTGCGCTTGCAGGAGGCTCGGCGACTGATGATTGCCGAGGGACTGGAAGCCTCGGCAGCCGGCTATCGCGTAGGGTATGAAAGCCCGTCGCAGTTCAGTCGGGAATACAGCCGGTTGTTTGGCGCGCCGCCCCTGAGGGATCTGGCCCGGCTACGCCAGAGCCTCTGACTCAACGCAGATCAGTGGGTAAGCTGGCTTGTGTGGGAGCCGGGCTTGCCCGCGATGCAGACACCCCGGTATGTCAGTTACACCGCAATGATTCCATCGCAGGCAAGCCGGCTCCCACAGGGTTTGGTGTGTACTCAGTCCAGACCGCGCGGTAGTTGCAAGGTCACCCGCAACCCGCCCTCGCGCAGATTCTGCAAACTCACTTCGCCACCATGGCTGTGGGCGATGTTGCGCGCAATCCCCAACCCCAGGCCATAGCCCTGCTGTTGCCCGGCCAACCGAAAGTGCGGCTCGAAGACTTGCTCCAGACGCTGTTCCGGCACACCCGGGCCTTCGTCGTCCACGTGCAGGATGAACTCGGTGCCATCGTCCTCGATATGCAGATGGGCGTTCTGTCCGTACTTGAGGGCGTTGTCGATCAGGTTGCCGATACACCGCTTGAGTGCCAGAGGTTTGCCCGGGTAGGTGGCAAGAGCGCGACCGTGCTGGGTGACCCGACCATTGCCATTGGGCGCCAGGTACGGCTCCACCAGGCAGTCGAGCACATGGTTGAGGTCGACAGCCTCGATGTTTTCATGGATGTCGGTGTCTTTCACGCATTGCAGCGCGCCCTTCACCAGCAACTCCAGTTCATCCAGGTCACGGCCAAACTTGGTTTGCAGGTTTTCGTCTTCCAGCAACTCCACACGCAGGCGCAGGCGCGTGATGGGTGTGCGCAAATCATGGGAAATCGCGCTGAACAATTGGCTGCGCTCAGTAAGGTAACGGCTGATACGCTCACGCATGGCGTTGAAGGCGCGCCCCACTTCCACCACCTCACTGCCGCCGCCTTCGGCCACCGGCTCCACGTCGGCGCCCAGCGACATGTCCCGCGCGGCCCGCGCCAGACGCTTGAGGGGTCGGCTCTGCCAGTGCACCAGCAGCCCGATGAACAACAACAGGAAGCCGCTGGTCAGCACGATGAACCACACTTGCTGCGACGGCAGGCCTTGTTCTTCAAGGCTGGTGTAAGGCTCGGGCAGCAGTGAGGCGATGTACAGCCATTCGCCGGCGGCCAGCTGGATCTGGGTCACCAGCACGGGCGGGTTCACCGGTTCCAGGGTCAAGGCGTAATGCGCCCAGGAGCGCGGCAATTCATCGAGTTTCAGGCCGGCATTGAAAATGCGCAGGTCCTCGGCACTGACAAACTCCACCGAGATATGCACATCGGCACCCAGGGTCTGGCGCAGCACGTCATCCACCGCCACCAACACCGCCTGCTTGCGGGGGGTCTGGGGTAGAACGGCCATGTCCAGGGGGCGGTCGTTGAGCGTCACCACAAAACGGGTGCCGCCCATGCTGCGCAATTGGTCAAGGACCAGGGGACGATAGGCCACCGGCAATGAGCGGAAGTAACTCACGCTGGCCGTCATCGAATGCGCCAGGCTGCGGGCGCTGGTGACCAGTCCTTCGAGCTGGGTGGCGCGCAACTGTGAAACCCAGATCACGCTGGACAGCGCCTGGGCGAACAGCACCGCCAGCAGGGTCAGCAGCAGCATGCGCCCCAACAGCGAGCGCGGCACCGGAAAGCGCCGGTGGCGCTCGGTCAGGTGTTCAGTGGGCATTGCCGGCAACCACGCTGGCTGCCAGTTGGTAACCGCTGCCGCGCACGGTGCGAATCAGCCTGGGTGGCTTTTCGGTGTCGCGCAGGCGCTGGCGCAGGCGGCTGACGGCCATGTCGACGATACGGTCCAGCGGCATCAGATCGCGGCCACGGGTGGCGTTGCCGATGGTGTCGCGGTCGAGAATCTGTTGGGGATGGTCGAGAAACAATTTGAGCAAGGCAAAGTCGGCACCGGAGAGGATCACTTCCTCGCCATCCACATGGAACAGGCGATGGCTGATCATGTCCAGACGCCATTCATCGAACACCAGCACATCGCTGCTGGCACTGCGCTCCTGGCCGAACTGGCAGCGGCGCAACAACGCCTTGATCCGCGCCTGCAGCTCGCGTGGGCTGAACGGTTTGCCAATGTAGTCATCGGCACCCAGCTCCAGGCCGATCACGCGGTCGGCTTCGTCGGAACTGGCGGTGAGCATGATGATCGGCACCTGCGCCTGGCGCGGGTGCTGGCGAATCCAGCGGCAGAGGCTGAAACCGTCTTCATCCGGCAACATCACATCAAGGATGACCAGGTCGCAGGGCGCGTCGTTCATCGCCTGGCGAAACCCCGCGCCATTCGGCACCCCACGCACCTGGAAACCGGCGCGGCTGAGGTAGGTTTGCAGCAACTCGCGGATTTCTTCGTCGTCGTCGACGAGGAGAATCGATTTACTGATTACGCTCACGGGGTCCTCCTTGTTGTTATGGCCAAGCTTAAGTCATTTGTTGCTCTTAAGGCCCTATCGCAGGCAAGCCAGCGCCCACACTTGACTGCATTCCAAGTTTGGAACTCGATCAACCGTGGGCGCCGGCTTGCCTGCGATGAGGCCGTCAGCCCCTACGCAAATGCCTGCTCAAGTGCCACTCCTGCCCCGGTCAACCCGGAGTAAGGCGCGGTCACCAACCACACCGGAATACCTTTGAAGTAGTCACTCATGCAGCCCTTGTCACCGAAGCTCTTGGCAAAGCCGCTGTTGATAAAGAAGTCGGCAAACCTCGGAATCACCCCGCCCACGATATACACGCCACCACGTCCACCGGTGGTCAGTACGTTGTTACCGGCTACCCGGCCCAGCCAGATGCTGAACTGGTTCAATACTTCCATCGCCACCGGGTCGCCCGCCAGGCCCGCTGCCGTAATGGCTTCGGGCGTGTCCAGCACCGGCTCGTGGCCATCGACCGCGCAGATCGCGCGGTACACACGCGGTAAACCGCCTCCACTCAAGGCAGTTTCGGCACTGACATGGCCGATCTCAGTGTAGATGTGCTGCCACAACTGGGTTTCACGCGGGCTGCTCAGCGGCAGGTCGACGTGGCCGCCCTCCCCCGGCAACGCCGCAAAACGGCCAGCGCCGAGATCCAGCAGAGTGCCGACGCCAAGGCCGGTGCCCGGGCCGATCACCACCGCCGGGCGCAAAGGCTCCGGCGTGCCTTCGCAGACCACGCGGAATTCGTCGGGCTTGAGGCGCGTCATGCCCAGGGCCATGGCCGAGAAATCATTGACCAGCAGCAGTTCGTCCACCTGCAAGGTTTTGCAGAACGCAGTCTTGCTCAGCCGCCAGTGATTGTTGGTGAATTTAAATTCATCCCCGCTCACCGGGCCCGCTACCGACAGGCACACCGCGCCAATGTCGCCGATTTCCAGGCCTTCCTCCTTGAGGTACACCTTGATGGCGTCCTCAGGGCTCGGGTAATCCGCGGTGGCATGCACACGGATCGAATGCAGTTCCTGATCCCGCCACAACGCAAAACGGGCGTTGGTACCCCCGATGTCACCGACCAGCGCAAGCTTCACTTAAGCGTCTCCAAGGCAGCGGTAAAGGCGCTGGCGCCTTGCTCTGCGGAGCTTGCGGCCAAGCGCATGAATGCAAACAGCTCGCGACCGGCCCCCACATTGTTGCCCAACAGGCCCGTGGCAGGCGTACGCGCTGCAAATTCTTCAGCGTCCACCTTAAGCTCCAGGGTGCCGGTGACGCCATCGACGCGAATGATATCGCCATCGCGCACCCGCGCCAGTGGCCCGCCGCTCTGGGCTTCGGGGTTGACGTGGATCGCGGCGGGAATCTTACCCGACGCGCCGGACATACGCCCGTCTGTTACGAGGGCCACTTTGAAGCCACGGTCCTGCAATACGCCGAGGAACGGGGTCATCTTGTGCAATTCGGGCATGCCGTTGGAGCGCGGGCCCTGGAAACGCATCACGGCGACGAAGTCTTTTTCCAGCTGGCCGGCCTTGAACGCATCGGCCAGGTCCTGCTGGTCCTGGAATACCACCGCTGGCGCTTCGACGATCTGATGTTCGAGGGCGACGGCCGAGACTTTCATCACGCCACGTCCCAGGTTGCCTTCCATCACACGCAGGCCACCTTCCGGCGAAAACGCCCGGGCCACGGGGCGCAGGATGCTTTCGTCGAGGCTTTCGATGGGACCATCGCGCCAGATGAGTTCGCCGTCCACCAGGAACGGCTCCTGGGTATAACGGCTCAGGCCCTTGCCGGCCACAGTGTTGACGTCTTCATGGAGCAGGCCGGCTTCGAGCAGTTCACGGATCAGGAACGACATGCCGCCCGCCGCCTGGAAGTGGTTGATGTCGGCCTTGCCGTTCGGATACACGTGGGACAGGGTCGGCACCACCTCGGAGAGGTCGGCCATGTCCTGCCAGGTGAGGATGATGCCCGCCGACATGGCGATGGCCGGCATGTGCAGGGTGTGGTTGGTGGAACCGCCGGTGGCGTTGAGGGCGACGATGGAGTTGACGATGGATTTCTCGTCGACGATCTCGCCGATCGGCGTGAAGCTGCCGTTGGCCTTGGTCAGGCGCGTGACCTGGTGCGCGGCTTCGCGGGTCAGCGCGTCACGCAGCGGCGTGTACGGGTTGACGAACGAGGCGCCCGGCAGGTGCAGGCCCATGACCTCCATCAGCAACTGGTTGGTGTTGGCGGTGCCGTAGAAGGTGCAGGTGCCGGGGCTGTGGTAGGACTTCATCTCCGATTCCAGCAGCTCTTCGCGGGTGGCCTTGCCTTCGGCGTAGCGCTGGCGCACGTCGGCCTTCTGTTTGTTGGAGATACCCGACGGCATCGGGCCGCCCGGGACGAAGATCATCGGCAAATGGCCGTAACGCAGCGCACCCATCATCAGGCCGGGGACGATCTTGTCGCAGATGCCCAGCATCAACGCGGCATCGAACATGTTGTGGGACAGCGCTACCGCCGTGGACATGGCGATGACTTCACGGCTGAGCAGGCTCAGTTCCATGCCCGGCTCGCCCTGGGTCACGCCGTCGCACATGGCGGGGGTGCCGCCGGCGAACTGGCCGACCGAGCCGACCTCGCGCAGGGCTTTCTTGATCTGCTCGGGGAAATGTTCGTACGGCTGATGCGCCGACAGCATGTCGTTATATGACGAAACAATTGCCACGTTGGCGGCATTCATCATGCGCAGACTATTTTTATCTTCAGTACCGCAGCCGGCTACGCCGTGGGCAAAGTTGGCGCATTGCAGCTTGCCGCGCATCGGACCGTCGCTGGCCGCGCCGCGAATGAGCGCAAGGTAGGCCTCGCGGGTGGCGCGGCTGCGGGCGATAAGCCGTTCGGTGACCTCAAGAACGCGGGGATGCATGTATAGAACTCCAGGCTAACGGATGTGGTGACCCTCGTTCCTATGCTGGTCAAACGCCCGCCGTGAAGAGGTTGGCAGGGTGTTACTTGACCAATCGGACCAGTTGATTCAGGTCACTCGTTGTAGATTGAACAAAATATTGCCACTAAAAAGGCTTGTTTTCTATTTTTATGCGAATAATCTTGTAATTCTTACAACAAATCGACGACAGGCACCTTCCAATGACTCTTCGTATCGCAATCAATGGTTTTGGCCGTATCGGCCGTAATGTCCTGCGCGCACTGTATACCCAAGGCTACCGCCAGGATTTGCAGATCGTCGCCATCAACGATCTGGGCGACAGCTCGATCAATGCCCACCTGCTCAAATTCGATACCGTGCATGGCACTTTCGACGCAGAGGTCGCCCACGATCAGGAAAGCCTGACCGTCAATGGTGACCGGATTGCCGTCAGTGCCATTCGCAATCCGGCCGAACTGCCCTGGGCCGCGCTGAAGATCGATGTGGTCTTCGAATGCACCGGCCTGTTCACCGACCGTGCCAAGGCGGCTGCCCATATCAGCGCCGGCGCGCGCAAGGTGATCATTTCGGCACCGGCCAAAGGCGCGGACGCCACTGTGGTCTACGGCGTGAACCACGACATTCTGCGCCAATCCCACCAGATCATCTCCAACGCGTCGTGCACCACCAATTGCCTGGCGCCGGTCGCTCAGGTGCTGCATCGCGAACTGGGCATCGAAAGCGGCCTGATGACCACCATTCATGCCTACACCAACGACCAGAACCTGACCGATGTTTACCACACCGACCCATACCGCGCGCGTTCGGCCACGCAGAACATGATCCCGAGCAAGACCGGCGCCGCCGAAGCAGTCGGCCTGGTATTGCCGGAACTGGCCGGCAAGCTCACCGGCATGGCCGTGCGGGTACCGGTGATCAACGTGTCGCTGGTGGACCTCACCGTCACCCTGAAAAAAGACGCCACCGCCGAGGAAGTCAACGCGCTGCTGAAAGAAGCCAGCCAGCACTCGAAAATCCTGGGTTACAACACCCTGCCGCTGGTTTCGAGCGACTTCAACCACAACCCGCTGTCGTCGATTTTCGATGCCAATCACACCAAGGTCAGCGGCAAGTTGCTCAAAGTTCTCGCCTGGTATGACAACGAGTGGGGTTTCTCCAACCGCATGCTGGATAACTGCCTGGCGCTGTGCAACGCCGAATAACCCGGCAGGGCGGGCTTTTGTGGGAGCGGGCTGGCTCGCGAATACGGTGTATCAGTTAATACAGGTGTGACTGATGTATCGCATTCGCGGGCAAGCCCGCTCCCACATGCGGCCTGCGCAAATCCGCTCGAAGTGCTACTTGCCATTTCAGTTGATGATAAGCATTATCATTAACTGCAAATCGGTCTGGTGTCGCTGTGAGCCTATCTCGCTTCAATCACGTCTTCCTCACCCAACGGGTGATCCTGCTTCGTACCTTGCAGCGAATGGTGAATAACCACAGCACCGCCGAGGACCTGTTGCAGGAAACCTACCTGCGCGTCACCCGGGCCCTGAGTGAGCGACCCATCGATCATCTCGAACCCTTCGTGTACCAGACCGCACGCAACCTGGCGCTCGATCACCTGCGTTCGCGCAGGATCCAGGCCCGCACGCTGCAGGAAGATGTCCCGATGGATGTCCTGCAAAGTGTCGCAGCCCCCATCAGCACGCCCGAAGACGCCATGCAGGCCGAGCAATTGCTCGAGCACCTGAGCGTCAGCCTGGGTCAGTTGAGCGCCCGCCAGCAACGGATCTTCATCCTCAGCCGCCTCCACGGTTGCAGTTACCAGGAAATTGCCGATCAACTGGAAGTGTCCTTGAGCACGGTGCAAAAGGAACTGAAATTGATCATGGCCATCTGTGTAGGTGTGGCCGAACGCATGGATCAGCCTTAAGCTTCACCCGACAGAACGGTCGATCCAGGCTGTAGGAAAATGAATAAAACGTGGCGAAGACCCGAGGCACACCGTGACGGACCCGAATAAACTGCGACCCCATGAGCTGGCTCATGAGGTGTTGCAAGACACGGCTATGGACCAGGCCCTCGACTGGCTGATCGCATTGCAGTGCCCACAGCCCGGGCAGCAGGCCGAGTTCGAAGCCTGGCTGGCCCGTGACCCGGCCCATGTCCACGCCTTTGGCAAGGCCCAGGCCGCCTGGGGCGGCGCGCCGGTGCACAGCGCCGCCGTGGCCCTGGCCGCGCCGCGCAAACCCAGCGCCTGGCGCCGCATCAAACCCCACTGGAAACCCTTGGCCACCGCCGCCGTGTTGCTGTTGGGCCTGTTCAGCTTCAGCAATCTGCCCGTGCGCCTGCAGGCCGATCACCTCACGGTGGTCGGCGAGCGCCAGCGCGTGCAATTGGACGACGGCTCGAAAGTGCTGCTGAACACCAATTCGGCGTTCTCCAGCAGCATCAAGGACCATCAGCGCATCGCCCGCCTCTACCAGGGCGAAGCGTTTTTCGAAGTAATGCCCAGCCGTGGCCTGCCGCTGGAGATCGATGCCGGCCCCGTGCGCGCCCGCGTACGAGATACCGCATTTGCCGTGCGCTACCTGAACGGCGAAGCCCAGGTACAAGTGCAGCGCGGCGATGTCGACCTGAGCAACACCTTCGACGATGCCCGCGTACGCCTGAGCGCCGGTGAAAGCATCCGCATCGGGCCCAAGGGCTTCGGCGCCCCCGGCAAGCTCGATGTGAACAAGGACCTGGCCTGGGTTCAGGGCCGGCTGATTTTCGAAAACTGCCCGATGAGTGAAGTGCTCGCCGAGCTGCGCCGCTATTACCCGGGCTGGATCGTCAACACCAACGACAAGCTCGCCAGCACCGCCGTCACCGGCAACTATCGCCTCGACCAACCGCTGGACGTGGTGCGTTCCCTGGCCCACATCACCTCGGCCAAGCTGTCGGAATACCCGGCGCTGGTCATCCTGAACTAGATGAGAATTATTTTTACTCGATAGCTGACGGTGGTACGTCTCGTCATAGCCAATGCAACTGATTCCTATTTGTCTCGGTTCGCAACTATAAGATTCGTACCCCCGGAGCGCTCTCGATGTCCTCTCGTTTCAACCGCCGGTCCTCTTCGCCCGTCCTGTCCCTGCTGACCGCCGCCATTCTGCTGGCCGGTGCACCGGCCATGGCGGCATCCGCCGTCGAACCCACCCCACGCAGCCACGGCAACTACAGCTTCAGCATCGAACAGCAACCGCTGGTCTCGGCACTGAACGCCTTCACCGCCGTGACCGGCTGGCAAGTCGGCCTGCCCGCCGAGCTCGGCCAGGGTGTGTCGTCCCCTGGCGTGCAGGGTGCGTTATCGCCGGAAAAAGCCCTGGACCGGCTGTTGGTGGGGACCAACCTGAGCTACCGCAAACTGGGCAACAACAACATCGTCCTGGAAAAACGCACGTCCGGCGGCACCCTCAACCTGCAACAGGTGACCATCAGCGCCACGCGTAACGCGCAGGACATCAGCAGCGTACCGAGCACCGTAACCGTTCAGGAACGCGAGGACCTGGACCGCCAGAACGTCAACACCATCCGCGAACTGGTGCGTTACGAACCCAACGTTTCCGTCGGCGGGGCCGGTGGTCGTTCGAGCAATTCGGGCTACAACATTCGCGGCATCGACGGCGACCGCATCCTCACCCAGGTGGACGGCGTGGAAGTCCCGGACAATTTCTTCAACGGCCCCTACGCCAAGACCCGCCGCAACTACGTCGACCCGGAAATCGTCAAGCGCGTGGAAATCCTTCGCGGCCCGGCGTCGGCCCTGTACGGCAGCAGCGCGATTGGCGGCGCCGTGAGCTACTTCACCCTCGACCCCGATGACATCATCAAGCCCGGCCAGGATTTCGGCGCCCGCCTGAAAACCGGCTACAGCTCCGACGATGAGAGCTGGTTGACCTCCGGCACCGTGGCCGGTCGCGTGCAGGACTTCGACGGCCTGCTGCACCTGAGCCAACGCAATGGCCATGAAATGGAGTCCTACGACGGCAACAATGCCACCGGCCTGGCCCGCACCGGCGCCAACCCCGAAGACGCGCGCACGACCAACGTGCTGGCCAAACTGGGCTGGAACTATGGCGATGACAATCGCCTGGGCCTGACCTACGAGAAGTACAAGGACGATCGCGACGTCAACCTCAAGAGCGCCGTGGGCGGTCCGTTCACCGGCGGTCGCGGTTTCAACTTCTATCGGGCGCGTTCCGGTAACGACACCATCACCCGCGAACGTTTTGGCATCGAAAACCGCTTCGCCCTCGACTCGCCGATTGCCGATCAGATCAAGACCAGCCTCAACTACCAGATCGCCAAGACCGACCAGTCCACCGCCGAAATCTACCAGCCATCCCGCCGTGTCCTGCGCACCCGCGACACCCTGTACGAAGAAAAGCAGTGGGTTTTCGATGCCCAGCTGGACAAGGCCTTCAGCCTCGGCGACACCGATCACCAGGTCACATACGGCACCACCCTCAAGCAGCAGAAAGTCACCGGCTCGCGCGAAGGCGCAGCCACCTGCCTGGCCGTCGGCGGTGGTTGCACAGCCATCGGTGCGCCCAGCCCGACCGCCAGCGACAGCGTGAAGAAGGCCAGCGATTTCCCGGACCCGACCATCAACACCTACTCGCTGTTCGTGCAGGACCAGATCGCCTGGAACAAATGGACCTTCCTGCCCGCCCTGCGCTACGACTACACCCAACTCAAGCCCAAGCTGACGGAAGAGTTCCTCAACACTGTCGACCCGACGCGGATCTACGCCCACAGTGACAAGGAAAAAACCTGGCACCGTGTCACGCCCAAATTCGGCCTGACCTATGCGCTGACCGACCAGTACACCTGGTTTGGCCAGTACGCCGAAGGCTTCCGGACTCCGTCCGCCAAAGCCTTGTACGGGCGCTTTGAAAACCTGCAACAGGGCTATACCGTCGAGCCCAACCCGGATCTCAAGCCGGAAAGCAGCAAAGGTGTGGAAACCGGGATTCGCGGCAACTTCGATGCGGGGTCCTTCGATATCGCCGTGTTCTACAACAAATACCGCAACTTCATCGACGAGGACGCATCCATCGCCGGCGGCACCGCGCAGCAGTTCGAAGCCAATAACATCAAGCACGCCACCATCAAGGGGATCGAAGCCAAAGGACGCCTGAACCTCGACGCGTTCGGCGCACCGCACGGCCTGTACACCCAGGGCTCGGTGGGCTACACCTATGGCCGCAACGACGACAACGGCGAAGCGCTCAACAGCGTCAACCCGCTCAAGGGCGTATTCGGCCTAGGGTACGACCAGGACAACTACGGCGGCCTGCTGAGCTGGACCCTGGTCAAAAAACAGAACCGCGTCGACAGCACCACCTTCCATGCGCCTGACGGCAGCACCACAGGCCCCTTCAAAACCCCGGGTTTCGGCGTGCTCGACCTGACGGGTTTCTACAAGGTCACCCAGGACGTCACCGTCAATGGCGGCCTGTACAACCTGGCCGACAAAAAATACTGGAACTGGGATGACGTGCGCAGTTACGACGGCGTCGGCGAAGCCGGCGTGACCTCCCCCGCCAACCTGGACCGCCTGACCCAGCCCGGCCGCCACTTTGCAATCAACGTGGTCTGGGACATCTGACCTCTGCACTCACCTGGCCGGTTTTTCTCACCGGCCAGGTGAGGATTTTTTACTGTGCCGCGTCTTCCTGTTCGTCTAGTTGATAACCGCTCTCTTTAGAGCCACACGGCGCATCCCTTCTCAAGGACTTTTTCCGATGACCGCTTCTCCTACCGCAGAACGCCCAAGCCTGCGCTCCCAGCGCCTGAACCAGATCACCCACGAGCCACATACCAAGCTCGACGCACTGGTCAAGGCCCATGCCCCGTTTGAAACCCAGGCCAACTTCGCCCGCTTCGTGGTGGCGCAATATCTGTTCCAGTCGGAACTGGTAGCCCTGTACAACGACCCCGAGCTGATCAAGATCGTCCCTGACCTGGCCGAGCGCTGCCGTGCCGAAGCCGCCAAGCTGGACCTGGGCGACCTGGAGACCGAAGTGCCGGCACCGGTCGCCGGCGCGGTGAAAAACCCGAGCAAAGCCGAAGCCCTCGGCTGGCTGTTCGTGTCAGAGGGCTCCAAGCTCGGTGCCGCGTTCCTGATCAAGCGCGCCGTGGGCCTGGGCCTGAGCGAAACCTTCGGTGCCCGTCACCTGGGCGAGCCGGCTGGTGGTCGCGCCGAAGGCTGGAAAACCTTCACCCGCACCCTCGACGGCCTGACGTTCAGCGCCGAAGAAGAGGCGGCGGCGGAAAAAGGCGCGATTGACGCATTCGTACGCTTCACGGTGTTGCTGGAACAGGCGTACGCTGGCGCTCCTGAACTCGCCTGACCTTTGGTTGAAATGCGACCCTGTGGGAGCGGGCTTGCTCGCGAATGCGGTGGATAAGGCAGTAATGCATTGGCTGACACACCGT